>JAJYGE010000061.1 GCA_021785155.1 Planctomycetota bacterium | reverse complement strand
TTTTTTACCCTTGGCCGACAGGCTGACCAACCATTTATCCATGGGAAAATTGGTTTTAAGTGTTACCCAAAACATTCCCTTGGTTGGCAAATTGCTGGCACCATTGGCATTATTAAATGAAGTCATGTAATTTGATGGATTGGCATTGGGCATAAAGCCACCATTGCCGCCACCCGTTGCAGCGGTGCCGGAAGATGGGGGCAGATACACGACCGCTTGTGATTGACTGGCTTTAGGTGCAGGTAAGGCCGGTACGGACGCGGTCATAAATATCAGGCCATGGCCATGCTGGCCCGAAGTTAATGCCAAGGCTGTGTTGTAAGGGCCAAATGGAACTTTTGATACAGCTACGAGCGCTGGTGGCAACGGGCTGGTTTGTTTTTCGACTAACTTTTTTACGTAGTTGGGCAGGTGGCCAATATTGATGGACCTATTTTGCTGCTGATGAATCGCCAATTCCAGGGAACGCACCTGCGATGTGATGACCGAGCCAACATCGGCGGGGGCCACCATGGAACCCGATTGCACCGGCGACGGGACCTGATTCGGATCATGGGCAAAATTCCTGTAAACCAGCCAGCCCGCAAAAAGCACGCCGATTCCAAGCACGAGCTTTTCCACGTTGCGCTCTATTGGATTAATATTCTTCATGGTCAATCACCAATTTCCGTTCTGAAGTTATGGTAACTCAAGGTCGTGCCGCCGTCGTCTTCAGCAAGCTCAATCGAGCACGATACGCCGGGGGCATCAACGGCTTATTCCATGGCGTACAAAACAAGGCCTCCATCAGGATATCCGCACGAACCACGGGCACTTTACCGTATACATAACCATCGGTTATGGCCCTGATCGGATCAACGGTTGTCAAATTCATTTGCAGCACCGTATAACCGTTATTCTGACGATACAGTTGATTGATAAAATCGTTAATCCTGTCCGCCTGAACCACCACACTGATCGCCACAAGTGTGATCTGATGCTTGGCATTGCTGAAATGATTGGTCAACATTGCACCGGTTGTAGCGCCAGCGGTTGCACCCGTTGCGGCACCACCCGGCATTCCCGGCATACCGCCCGGAGGACCAAAACCACCGGGGAGGCCGAAGCCACCGGGTGGCATTCCCGGCATCTGACCACCGGTAAACCCGCCCGGAGGACCGCCTGTATTAACCGAGGTGGCCGGAAGCGCCCCTAAAAATAAGCCACCATCCGGCACCAGTGTTGCCCCGTTACCGTTTTGTTGCGATTGCGAGGCCTGCCCAGTCAGGGCCGCCGGGGCATCCGTCCCGATCGTAATATGGATCAGTCGTTTCACCGGTGATAAACTCACGTTGGGACTTGCTTGGTCCATGGCAACAATGGCGTTGACAATATCATTTTGAATCCATGAATCGACAAAAGCTTCATAAATCTGTGAGGATGTTGGAAGGTGCCGACTTAGTATAAAATTGCGTTCCTGAAAACTCGCTTGATCGGCATAAACTTTGCATTTTGAGGCCGCCAGAAATACCTGCCGACGAATAATGGCGTTCTGCATTTTTTGCTGTTCTGACGTGCTGGCCGAACCGCTGTTCTGAAAACCTTGCGGCATGGCGTCCTGCATCTGCTTCAGACGCGCGTTGACAAGATCCGTGATACGTCGCGCGCTCGGCGGAGCCCCGGCATCCAAACGTGTCAGGAAACAAAAATGATTGTGGCTATTATTCGTAAACAGCCGTCGGTACTGCCTCCGAAAAGCGCGACGCGTGGTCAAAAAGCGTGGCGGATTAGGCAGCATTCCTGCCATTGGCATCCCCGCAAGCAAAGGAATTTCATGGTGTCGCGCATCTTTGGCAATTTGGCCCTGCGCGGTAAATTCCACCCGTCCCCACGCATTGAGCGTAATATATTCCTCTTTAACTGATTTAGATTGCGCCTCAATATATTTCTGAACTTTGAGCCGCGCCGCAATAATCGGTGGCGTCACCGGCCCAGTGTAACGTTTATGGCCCGGAATATGTAAAGATGTGGTGCGTAAACTTTGTGCCACCTGCGCCTGAGACAACGCGGCGGTCATTTTACTGCGAAGTTTGGCTTCCATGGAACTCAAGGGATAAAACAGCACCACGATAGACGCCAAGATCACAATTCCGCAGATTATCGGTATTAGATTGGCCTTGATAAATTTCATCCAAACCTCCAGCCAGTTGAATCAATCCGATCATTCGGATTTCATCCAACTCGCGTTATCGGCATACATTCAAAATCCGCTTCCAGCAGCACATCATTTTGTCCGATAGCGGCCCTACGGATTTACGCACCTATTGCACATAAACATTGACAACCATCTGGAACGCGGTCGCATCGTTCAGAGACGCCTTGGTATTGGGATCAATCGCTCCCTGAATCGCTCCAGCACTCTGGTTATTAAAGCTGAAGTTAGCCCCGCCAGACTGGGGCATCCCGCCCGGAGAAAATCCGCCCGGAGGGCCAAATCCGCCCGGAGGACCGAAGGAGGTACCTGGCGGTCTGAATCCCCCCCCCTGCGGCATTCCACCGGGAAACGCCGGGATATTGTTTTGCGGAATGACATTCTGGTTCTGACCATTGGCCGGTGCGGTCGTCGTTTTTGGCAAATAGGCCGGAAGAAATACGCCGGAGAATGGCCCAAGCACCGATCCCCATGGGATAAAACCAATGCCGCCGGAATTAGCTCCCCCACCCCCGCCACCCATCAGATCACCGATGCGGGAGGTAGCCAGAGAACCTTTTACGATTTTGATGGTGAAATTCTTTTTGGCCCCGGGGCCGCCAAATTTTTGCAGCCGATCATGGAATTCCTGGAGAATTCTGCCCCAATTCCGGTACGGCGTATAACCGCTGATCACAAGTTGGAATCCACCGCCGGAGGGAGCAGACGTCGCGGCACCCCCTGGCGTCGCCGACTGGCCATTGGCCGTAGCAACCTGCTCAGACAATACGGGTTCATAAGTGGAAGCAACGGATTGCAGCACAATTTTCCACGACTCGGGATTTTTTATATCAGCCGGTTTTTTGCTCATTGCCTGGGGAAGTGATTGATACAGCGTTTGAATAATTTGAGGCCAGATTTCCCGTTTCTTTCCCAAATCCAAGTAATAATTAATTTTAGAAACATTGGACTGGTAGGTATTGCTGATGGATGTGTATTGGCTTCGCAGCGAAGATTCGGAAAGAATGTGCGTTTTGGCCTGCTGAACTTCCGGCGTATTAACGCTGGCGTCGAGCGCCGAGGCATCCATTGAATACCGCGCCACCGAAGCAGCGGCTCCCAAGACAAACAAAGCCGCAGTCGCGGCAAACCAGGGATATTTCTTACGCCAGATCATTTGCCGGGCAATTTCAACCGGCAGCAAGTTTGTATTAATCGTTGCCAAGCCAACGCCTTGGAGCGCCAAACCATACGCCGCCGTCATACCCAACGCCTGATCGCTTAACCCCGCCGCCATCTTGGCGTCATCAATTTCAATTTTGGTAAAACCATCAAGCCGAGCTACTTCCATTCCCAGATACTGCTGGAGGTATTTTTGCAGATTGGAAAGGCGGAATGGATTGCCCATGCCGATAATTTGCTCCACTCGGCTTTCCCGATGCGAACTGTTGTAGTAACCGATAGACCGCTGAATTTCCGCGACAACATCGGCGAATGTTGGCCGCATCGCCTGAAATATCTGCCGGGCATATTTACTCGTAGCCGCCGTCTTTTTCAGGGATTCCGCTTTCTTGAACGCGAAGCGGAAGCTTTTCGCCAGCGATTCCGTAAAACTATTGCCGCCGAGATTGATATTACGCAGCCACAATCTCCCCTGATCCACGACAATCATGTCTGTATGATCCGCGCCAATGTCCAGGAAAATCGTTCCCTTGTCCAGCCCCTTGCCTTCATGGACTACCGCGTTATAAACCGCCAAAGGTGCCAATTGCAGCCCATGAACAGTTATACCCAACGACTGAAAATCAGCCAGTATTGCGCCGACCAAGTCGGTCTTAATGGCAAAGATTCCAATTTCGACATCCGGACTGTCCGAATTTCGAAAACTGTGATAATCCCAATTAACCTGATCCAACGGAAATGGAATCTGTTGAATGGCTTCAAAGCGGACAATTTCAGGTATCTTCCGTGGCTCAACCGGCGGCAGTTTTACGAAACGCGAAAAACTCGTCGCACCCGGAGCTCCGATAAAAATCTGTTCTCCATGCAGAGAATACCGTTCCAGAAATCGCGCCAGACTCTCACGCACAATTTCCCGCCGATCCACATCCGGCTCGCTTAGAAAATGCCCGTGCTCAATAACCTCCATGGCTTCAAGAAATACCTTGTCGCCCTCGCGGCGCAGCTTAATAGCTTTAATCGCCGTCGTACCGACATCGATACCCCATGCTGATCGCGAACTGGCCATGAAGACCTCCGGCAAGCGCTGATGCAACCCCGGGCATTTTGAATGTCGAATCAGACCTGACCCGACATCTGGATATATCTTACGCCGAGCCGCAGCCCAACGAAAGTCTACTCCACCTCGTTGCCCGGTTAAGAATCAGGGATCGCCACCCCCGAACAAAAAATTTAACCCGCTACGCCGCCAAGACTTCGGTCACAGGCACCGCGCAGGCTCACATCAGGACTCTTAATAAAACCCAGATTAACGGATTCGTCAAGCAAAAAGAATCTATTTTTTTTATTTTCTATGCGCCACGGAAGTTGATTACCAACCGCAGGCAACGTCTAAAGCCCCAATCCAATAGGAAACCAGACCGGGATCATCTTGGTTTTGCACGATGTCAATCGAAAAAATTCTGTTACAATAAAAAACATGAAATTAAATTTTCCTCAATTACTGTTCCTTACTTCTCTGGCCGCAACCCTTGCCGGTTGCCACTCTTCAATTGTGCCGCTGAAACCCGCAGCGCTCGGCCCCCCTTGGGCTTTAACACGTCCCACGGCGACCACCAATCCTGCAACGCGCCACGCTGCCGTGATACCGCCCCCCCCAAGTCCGGCTCACGCGCAACTCGCTGACGAGGTCAGCCCGCATTGGTTCGCCAATACCCGCAATAGTACGACTCGTAAAATCGCTATCGCCCACTATCACAACATTTGGCGGCATACTAAGCATCTTCTCATCCACATGGGTTACACCATCCAATGGGCCAGCTACCGCTTGGGCGTTATTACCACGCGCTACCGAACCGGACCGGAAATACTTCAATGGTGGCGGCCGGATGCCACAACCTTTCCCGAACTCATGGAAGGGACCATCAATACGTTCCGGCGAACCATACGCGTGGTCATCAGCCGAACCGGCAAACCACATACTTTTGCCATAACCGTTGAAGCCCTTGTGGAGCGGCAGGAAAACCCGCAGGGCTCTGTGGGTAATGTTGCCTTCTTCGGTGCTTCAGCTTTTGGTAACAACCCATTATCGCTGCAATCTCATCGGGCGGGACCTTCGGCGGGCGGCCCTTATTGGATGCGATTCGGTCACGACCCGGCATTGGAAGAAAAAATTCTTCATCGATTATTCCGAAAACTGTAGTTGAGCACACCACTGGACTAAGCATCCGTCACTGGCCTAAAATCTCTTATCGGGATTTTGGTCGCAGTGCATACCTGCGGGTATCAAGCGACGGGTATTGGCGGAAGCGAAAAGGAGCGTGCATTGATGGCGCAAAGCCTGCTGTCCATTTTTGACGACCTGTTCCGCCTGCTGCGATTTCTGGGCAAAAAGATACTTTGGATTGTTCTGGCTTGGGTCGTGATTTACTTTATTTCGCAGTTATTCGCGAAAGGCTCCTGGATGCTTATAGAACCGGCCATCGGCGCCATCGCCGGTGCGGCAGCCGGGTGGGAAATCGCCGATAACGCCGTTTCCGAAGCTGGTTTTACCGGCATTATCCTTTGGGTATTGCTGGTCTTGGCCTGCTGGATTCCTATCTGGGGTACGCAGGGCCTCATGCAATGGATCATGGCCGCCGCTTTCAACTGGAAAATGTCCTTCGGACAGTGGATGCTATTAACCATGGCCACTATATTCAGCCTGATTGCCTCCATCTGGCGGGCCTTGGCCGATGATTGAATCACAGATGCTGTTGCTTTTATTTTTTAAGTTTTTTTTGAAAAACGCAAAAAAAAACAGGAATAACAACGCCGGGCGCTTTGAACCTTTGCCCGAACCTGTTATAACGTGTGCATGGCTAACGCTGCCGTGATGGCTATTGCCCATCGGGGAGCATCCGCTGAAGCCCCAGAAAACACCGTGGCCGCTTTCGACGAGGCAATGAAACTCGGCGCTCGAGCTGTGGAGATGGATGTGCGTCTTTGTAAAGACGGCATTCCCGTTATTCTGCATGATCCGACGGTGGATAGAACCACCAACGGCACTGGGGCCGTGGCTGATCTGACCCGACTGGATTTACTAAGACTCGATGCCGGGTCTTGGAAACATCCGCGTTTTGTCGGCACACGCATTCCGCTTTTAACCGAAGCGTTGCAGGCCATCAGTGATGATGCCATTGCGGTTCTGGAGCTTAAAACGCAGATTGATCCGAATCTGCTTCGACGAATTCTTGATGAATTCGCCATTCGCGACGCGTCGATCATCCTGAGCTTTGAGCAGGATATTCTCAAAGCCATCCATAAAAGCATGCCGCATACCGCCATCGGCCTGCTTAGTGACGGGTGGCAACCGGATTTGCCCGATATTTGTTCCACGCTTGGCGCAAGTATCTTGGGGTTGAATACCGGCGTTCTGAATGTGGAACGAATCAAGTCCGCCCGGGAACGCCATCTGCGGGTATGGACCTACACCCCCAATGACGCCGGTTCTGTTGCCGCGTGTGCGGCCATCGGTGTGGAAGGAATTATTACGGATCATCCTGAATTGATCCGCCCGGCGGCGAAACGGAGTTGACTGAAGTGTCAGAAAATCAAGTTGTTGAAAAAGTTGAAAAGCAAGTTACCGGTATGCTGGAAATTACCGACAAGGGTGTCGGATTTATCCGATCCGAGCAACGAAAATTCAAGCCCGTACCTGCCGATCCCTCCGTCTCCGCCGCCATCATCGAAGAAGCGCACCTGCGACCCGGTCTGACCCTCACCGTTAATACCAAGCCCGCGGCGCGGGGGCCGGCGCCCCAGGTAACGGAAATCGTCAACGTCATGGATCAACCCCTGGAGAAATACTGGGCACTACCGGCCTTCGGCGATCTGACTGTCATTGATCCGCGTGAACGCATCCGT
>JAJYGE010000081.1 GCA_021785155.1 Planctomycetota bacterium | reverse complement strand
TGGCGGCAAACAGTGGGTCCGATGATAGATCGGCCCGGACACGTCAACTACTGGGGATATCGTGACACCGATGGCTTTGGATATTTGGGTTGGCTGGAACTGGCGCAACGCATTGGCGCTACGCCGTTATATTGTACCAGTGCCGGATTGCTGCATAACGCTCCAACTATTCCGGGAACAAATCTCAATGTGTACATACATCAGATGCTCACTGCGGTGGCGTTTGCCTGTGATCCCGGTGACACCCGATGGGGCGCGTTACGCGCCAGATATGGCCACCCCGCGCGGTTCGCTCTGAAGTATCTTGAAATTGGCAATGAAAATGGCGGTCCATCGTATAACCATAACTACAAGATCATGGCGCGGGCGTTGCGCCGGGCATTTCCCGATATTATTCCAATAGCTGATGATTGGGGCGGTATTCCCTCCGGCCCATTAAGCATGATTGATTCGCATTATTATCCGAGTCAGAGATGGTTCTGGAATCATGCCGATATGTACAACCGGTATCCTCGGACCGCCGCGGACGTGTTTGTGGGTGAATATGCGGTTGGACAGACCCATTCAAAATATGGAGATTTCCGATCCACGCTCGCCGAGGCCGCATTTATGATCGGTATGGAACGAAATTGTGATGTCGTAAAATTGGCTTCCTATGGTGTGACATTGGACAACACCGGTGCTGTTCCGTGCCGCATGAACCTCATTGAATTTAATGATAAAGCCGCTTTTGGCCGCAGCTCCTACTGGGCGCAATATGTATTCAATCACAATAAGCCGGCTGTGGTTTATCCTACGCGGGTAACGTTTTCGGGTGCCAACAACGCTGCCGGGCGTCCGCCGCGATTTATTGCTGATGCGGGGATATCCGCCAATAAGCCTCTGTTGATTATCAAAGCGGACAATGCGTCGCCTCACGCCATGCCTGCCGCGATTGATTTGAAGGGCTTCGCAAAAATCGCCAGCGCCGGCACGGCAGTTATCCTGCAGGAGAAGAATCCAGGTCTGGACAATACGTTTCATCATCCGTCACGGGTTGTGCCGAAACAATCCGCGTTCCCCGTGAACGCATTAAATTTTCAGTACACCTTCGCGCCTTATTCTCTGACGGTGCTGCGCATAGCGGCCACGCGGGTGCAAACCCCTTGAACTTCCCGCCGGAGGGCGGCGGGAAGGAAGTTTTGTCATCACGATTTTACGCGCCGTGCGGCACCGGTCCTGATGGCGGCTTTTTGAACGGCGGCGGCTACTCGATGGCTTACTTCCCGGTTAAATACGCTGGGTACAATGTATTCGGCATTGAGTTCCTTGGGTGAAATACAACCGGCGATTGCATGGGCGGCGGCGAGTTTCATGTCCTCGTTAATTTCTCTGGCCCGCACGTTAAGTGCTCCGCGAAAAATACCCGGAAATGCCAGAACGTTGTTAATCTGATTGGGATAATCGCTGCGTCCTGTGGCCATGATAAATGCCTTGCGGCTCGCTTCTTCGGGCATGATTTCAGGCGTTGGATTGGCCAGCGCGAAAACAAAGGGATGCTTCGCCATTTTTCTCAACGTTTTGCCATCCAGCAATCCCGGGCCGGACACGCCAATGAGAACATTGGCGTGTTTTAAGGCGTTTTCAAGCGACCCCCGGACTTTATTTGGATTCGTATGTTGCGCCAGCCAGAGTTTGTTATGCTCCAGTCCGCCGGCGCGATCTTCGTGAATAATTCCATGCCGGTCACAGACGAGAATGTCGGAGCCTCCGGCATTAAGGAGGATTTTGGCGATGGCGGTGCCGGCCGCGCCGGCACCGGCGATGACAATTTTAAGTTCCGCGAGTTTCTGACCCGTAAGCCGCAGCGCGTTAATCAGGGCCGCCAGCACCACGACGGCCGTTCCATGCTGATCGTCATGAAATACCGGAATATCCAGGCACTCCTTCAGTCGCCTTTCAATTTCAAAGCAGCGTGGTGCCGAGATATCTTCAAGATTAATGCCGCCAAAACCCACCGCCACAGCGCTGACAATGCGCACGATCTCATCCGTATCCCTGGTGTTCAGACACAAGGGCCACGCATCAATATTGCCGAACTCCTTGAACAGCATGGCCTTGCCCTCCATAACCGGCATGGCACCTTCCGGTCCAATGTCGCCGAGTCCCAATACGGCGGTGCCGTCACTGACCACAGCCACGGAATTGCCTTTTATGGTCAACTGCCAGGCTTTGGCATGATCCTCGGCGATGGCCATGGAAACGCGCGCCACGCCCGGGGTATAAGCCATCGAAAGCGTATCGCGCGTGGTAATGGCAACTTTATTCTGAATGCCGATTTTTCCGCCCAGATGCAGCAGAAATACGCGATCCGATACCTGAACAACTTTGACTTTTTTAATGCGGCGTACCGCATCGACAATCTCCTGGATATGTTCCTGATCCCGCGCTCGGACGGTTATATCGCGCGTCATGTTTTTGGAATCACTGGAAACAATGTCCACCGCTCCAAGATCCGCGGCATATTCACCGATGATCCGCGTAATGCGGGCGAACATTCCGATGCCGTTGGGATAACTCAAACGCATGGTAAACGTGTAATCAACTGAAGGCCCCGTGCGATTTGCCATGGTGTTATGACTCCTGTCAGATAAAATCTTTCATGCACCAGACGCAACGCCACGCGCGTTAGGTCTGCCATCCAACCCCGCCGGAAAGAATGTCCTGGAACCCGCCGCCCCTCCCGCAGCTCAAGAATTATGGTACTGATGGCGGGAACATTAAGCAACCGGCGGCAATTACTGTAACTGCCACTTGCGCCGGAGAAGCCATTCGGCGGTCAGTGAAGCCACAAATAACAGGAAGAACAGCTTGTTGTTATAAAGCGGAAATGTGGATTGCTGAACCTGATGATTTGCGGATACAGAAGCTTGGAGCCGACGGGCCAGCGCGCTGATACCGCTTAATTCACTATACGAGCCGCGGGTAATGGAAGCGATACGCTGGAGCGTCCGCGGTTCGGCGGCAAGTTTGTCCATTTCGCCGACAGGGGCAATAACGTAAAAATCCGTGCTGTCCGTGCCTAATGTTTTGTGATGGCGCAGGGCGGTAAAAACAACGTGATAATGACCTGCCACCGGTGGCATGAAGTTGCCCGTGTACATGCCAACATTGTTATATCGGGCGTGGAGATCTACCTGCCGGGTTTTGCCATTCGGACCGGTCATGGCGGCGTACACCCGGGCGTAGCGCGTCAACTGTCCACGGGCATCCGTCACTTCCACCCGCAGGTGTACGGTACGGCCGGTATCATAGCGTTCCCGCCGGATCATCGCCGTAACCGAGGATCCCTTGGCGGTTTTAATTTTGCTTTCACCCGCCAGCCAACGAATAAGTTGTCCCCAGAAGCGATGATAAGGCGAATGCAAGCCCATGGTTCGCAGCGCCAACTGCCAGCGGTACGTCGTATCCGCCGCAAATGCGCCCGATCGGCCTTTGCCGTAATGCTGCACGGCCAGAACAATTGCGGGATTGCCGTTGATCTGTGATTCCGGATCCGTCAGCAGAACCGTCGCACCGGATTTGGCCCCGGCGAAAGCGACACACCCCGCCAGGTTCGGGAGGTGATTCTTGGCCGGAGCACCGCTCGGTGCTCCAAACCAAGTGGTAATGCCCTGAAAAATCGGGCTTAGCGCTCCGAACGCTGTGAGCTGAGGAATAAACGGGGTATCCAGCTGCGCCGGCTGCACCGGTTGAAGCTGGATCGGAAAAGCGGAGGCCAGGTCGGATTCACCCCAATCGCCGGCGGCAAAGTTTTCCTGGCCGCCAATCATCAGAAATCCCGCCCCGTCGCGGATGACCTCTTTCAACTGATCCTGCTGGCGGCGGGTCAAAAAGCTGGAACGCACATCGCCTAAAATAATGACTTTAAATTGTTGCCACTGCTTGAGCGTATCGGGCAGGGCGGTAAGGTGTTTATTGGCTCCGCGCACCATAAAATATCCGGGTCGCGTCTGAATCAGGCTTACGAGATTCACATTTGGATCCGTGGATAAATCCTGTTCCAGAGGTCCGACTTCCGGGCGGATTCGCCCTTCCAGATACAGCACCGCAATTTTGGGATTGGTTATCAGCATGGGAAACTGTTGCTTATTGCCCGCAGTGGTGCGCTCGGCGGGATCAACGGGAATGCGGGCGGTTAATACCAGCCGACCGACGGCTTGCGGTGTGAATTTAAATTTTACAGTCTGCGGCACAGGGCCCGAATGCAGCACCAGCCGATGTTCGGCCAGTTGTTTCTTGCCCTGCATCAGATACACATGAATTGTGCGATCATTAAAAGCGGAAGAACGCACCAGGGCGGTCAGGGATACTTCGGTGTCAACCGGAGCGGTTTGCGGACCGTTGATACGGATAATGTCAATTTGAGGCACGCCTCGGGCATGGGTGGAAGTGGACCCCACACGCACGGTATAAACCCGAATCGGAAGGTGCGCCAATGTACTTAATTTTGTCGGTCCATTCTGAATTCCGTCACTGAAAAGCGCCAGCCGATGCAAGCCGGAATCCGCCGCGATTTTAATGGCCGTTGGCAGATCGTCCTGCTTGCCATCCGGCGCAATAGAGGTCCATTGATCCGGGCCGGTCAGGGGCGCATTATGAATGCCATCATAGGCAAAGCATGTGATGGCAAATCGGCTCTTGAGGTCATGGATCAGCATGTGCGCCGCCTGAATACTTAATAGATAGCGGCTCGGTTCGTTGGGTTGGTCATTGACGCTCATGGAACCAGACGCATCAATCATGATTCCCAGACCGGGCAAATGATGCGGAATCGTGATCCATCCCAGCACCGGTTGAAACATCAGCAGCAGAATAAACGTCATGGCCGCCAGGCGCAGGCTGAAGAGGGATAACAATCTTTTCTTTCCCAATACCTGATACACGCGTTTATAAAATAGCCATACCGCCAGGCCGGAAATCGCCAGGGTGAATAACACCGCGATGTAGATCTCCCGAGCGTTTGGAAAAATCAATACCATCAGGCCGTAGATGATGGCGGCAGCCGCGGCAATGAGAGCCGTCCACGGCATGGGCTCACGTTGCGCCCCCGGCTGGGATGCGGAAGATCGAATTTGCAACCAACCATATACCCCCAGCGACACACCCGCCGCCAGTGCCACCACTGCCCACCACGCAAAGCCCTGCTGGCCCAGAAAATGAAATTCAATCGTGGCGGTGGTTAATGTCATATAAGCCTTCAACATACTCTCTGGAGTATCGCCGGTACAGCCCACATCCGCAATGGCCGTCAAACCGGTGTGTCCGTTTTTATCGGGAATCTTTCCGTACCACCACGCATTACGGTGCTGAACGTTCTATTACCGGGCAAGGTTCGCGCGGCCAAAGTCTTTTCGTATTGCCGCACGAGCCACCGTCCCGGCACGCCGTGGATGGTGCTGCTGGCGTTGCGTTTTACGAGTCCCGACAAAAACGGGCCTACCCCGTCAAACCATGTCACAGCAGCGAATTAATGATCATGCCCGTGGCCAGCTTTGGATAAAAAAACGTACTCTTCTGGGGCATGAGTTCATTGGCGTTGCAGAGTTGCCGGACCGCTTCCAACGGTGTGGGCTGCAACAAAAATCCCGCCTGATATTGACCCGATTGGCACATTTCCCGTACCTCATGTGCGACATGCGGAAACGCCCATTGCATCGCCTGCTGCCGGACAAACGTCGGTGTTACCACACGATCAAAAACCAGATGCTGCAAAATAGCCACATCCAACTGACGCCATGGTCCGGATTTTTCCGCCATCGACGGATCATCGCTGATTTTCCCCAGCGGATCATGGTGTACCGGACGCACCACCGCCACCCGATCCGTGCCGGGATCATAAACGCCCATGGCATGTTCGCCAAATTCCGGCAGGCGCTTTTCCAGACCATCAATCGCGTCACCCGCAATATCCTCCGATACGCGATTGAGTTTTCCCGCCGCCGCCTCAAGGAACGCCGCAATGGAAAATCGCTTCAGATTAGCCGCCACCCGATGCGTCGGCATAACAATCAGCCCCGGATCCTGCATGGCAATAAGCACAAACAGCGCGAAATTAGCCCCGTGATCGGCGGGAAGTTTGCCCCCGTGTTTGGCCGCAATCTCCGCACGGTAGTTCAAACAGGTTCCATAGCGATGATGACCGTCGGCAATGTACAGATGCTTTTCGCGCAGCAGTGCCTGTACCGCTGAAATGACCTGATTATCCGTGACCGCCCATAGCTCGGAGGTTACGGATGATTTTCCATCCTGCGAGGGTAATTGGGCCTGTGCCGCCGGGGTCTCGGTGGAAACGCCCGCAAATAACTTGCCGGTTACCGCATTTGCGGCATCATCATACAGCCCGAACACCGGAGATAAATTAGCATGCGTGGCCCGCATCAACATCAGGCGGTCTTCTTTGGGACCGCTGAAGGTCTGTTCATGCGGATGAATGGTTCCCTGTGGGCCGAACTCTTCAAGCCGCACCCGGCAGAACAGTCCGCGCCGCTGATAGGTCTTGCCGTCATAGGTGTACGTTTGCTGATATGGATACAGTGCCGGCACATGATCGCGCCGCAAAACGCCCTGCGCCAGCCAGCTTTCCATGGTTTTGGCGGCCTGCTGATACGCTTCAATCGGCCCGGCATTTTTTGGTGGAACATGAGGCAGATCAATGGCGACCACATTGTGCTGATTCCGCGCCAGCAGATGCTGTTTGTCCGTCGCGGAAAGTACATCATAGGGGGGGGAAATCAAATCTGTCTGTTGAGCCTGAGGATATCGGATCGCGGCAAGGGGTTTAATATCAGCCATCTATATTTCCTGTTATAAAATCAAATTCAAACCAGTCCAAGGCCAAGATTGTAAGGCCAATGCGGGGGCGCTGGCCAGTGTACCGCCAACATTTTGCGAGCGATGGCGTGGCAATAAATCCGAACCAGCCATCCCGCTGCACAATCTGAAATTTGAAATCTCAAATTTCCCATCACCATCCCCTTCTAGCCGCGTGTGCTTGCACCGCGCGTTTTGCGCGGCAGTCGCCGGTGTTGAGAGAGTAGTCTCCCATGATGCCAAGCCTCACCCGCGCAGGATGAAAAAAGGCCACTTTATATCGCTGTTGCGAATGTCTGGCGATTTTTCAGTGCAGTAAGTAGACCGCAGGGGTGGCCTGATGAAAACGCCAGTGGCAAGTTCATCCTATGTCTGTTGCGCTGCTGAAACGAGACCCGGAAAAACGTCTTGCACCACGGATTACACGGATATCACGGATTATTGGGTCGCTGTGCC
>JAJYGE010000238.1 GCA_021785155.1 Planctomycetota bacterium | reverse complement strand
CCCATGTTGCCAACAAACTAATCAATACCAATACCAATACAATAAGTAATATAAGGCCCATGATGGACACTCCAGTTAACTCTACCGCCGCCATATTGCGACATTTTCCTGTCGCATGTTGGATTTCTTTAGCAACTTGCGACAGACATAATTCAAGCTCCCTACTGCTTATATAATGCAATCACCGTGCCACTCCAGATATTTGATGAATTAAGGCGTTTCCGGTCCAGTGGCAAATTTCGCCAAGCGCCTGGTGTCAAATTGTCCGGGCCATTCTGTCCGATAACGCCGCATTGCCGCGGCACCACAGCAATTATCCGTTCCATTGTTACAGGCCCGGCGACCATCGTGTAGCGAAACCCGCAATAAGCACCGGTGCGTTGAGAACTGTGCGATGGCATGGTCATTGCACACGTAATCTGGCTCTGACAGGGGAAAGTAGATTGCCCGTATGGCTTCGACAACGAAAGTTTGTTGCTTATTTCCATGTCTTGCGTGCCGTAGTATGCACGAGATTTCCCACATGGGCCGGTTCCCGGAAATGCGGGTGATGTTGTGATGTTTTGAACTTTAGATGAAAAGAGGAACATGGGAATTGTGAATTTTCGCAACCCGGGCCGTATATGGCGGGTTTATGGCAAGTCCCTGTTACATTATTCCACGCCGCGCAAGGTGCTTAATGCGCTGCGGACGGAATATGCGTATCGTCGACGGTTGGCAAATGTTAAATCCGCGCCCTACATTTTATTTCTTGAACCACTTTACTACTGCAATCTGGCATGCCCATTCTGTGATCGGCAGGTATTTCCTGAGGCCCGCAAGCATAGCGCGGGAAAATTATCCATGGCCTTGTATGACCGAATTCTCGATGAAATTGGAGACTATCTTTTTCAGTGCCAGATTTTTGGCCAGGGAGAGCCGATGCTGGATTGGCCTTTATCCCGAAAAATCATTGAAAAAACGCACCAGCGGGGAATTTTCACACTGCTGAGTACCAATTGTACCCTGATCACGCCGACCATTGCACAAGAAGTGGTTCAGTGCGGGCTGGATCATCTGATCTGCGCCATTGACGGCATGAGTCAGGAAAGTTACGCCATGTACCGCGTAGGAGGCGTATGGGAGGAGGCGATTGAAGGACTGGCGCGAATCCTTTATGAACGCCGCAAATGTAAGTCGCGTACGGAGGTGGAATGGCAATTTCTGGTACATGGCCACAATCAGCATGAAGTGCAAGAGGCTAAGCGACTGGCGCGGAAACTTGGCGTGTTCATCCGCTTTGCGCCCTTGCGCGGAATGGAGTTTAATGGCGAACTCCAGAAGTATTGGAAAACAGAGGGATTACACCGAGACGTTGAAGAGGGACATTTTCTGCACACCTGGCCCTGTTATTTTCTCTGGCGATCGCTGGTGCTGAACTCCAACGCCCAAGTCGCCCGATGTCTGGTTTATCAGAATGTGGCGGAATACGCCGACCTTGGCATCATGTCGGTATTGGACGCATACAACCATCCCACGGTTCAGCGGGCGCGGCAACTATTCAGCTGCGGACCGGTACCTCCGGGTGAATTTCCCGTTCCGTGCAATACGTGCTCATTTTACCAGCGCGAACGTGGCGGCCCGCTGCAAGATAAACCGGCGTCGCTGGGACTGTCTCTGCATATCCTGCCGGACGGCGGCCTCGCTGCGACGGACAATGAGGTGGTCGGAGCGACATATAAGTAGGAACGCAGAATCTTTTGCACGATAAGGAAGGCTTGTGCGGCCTGGAGGGGTATTCCCATCCATGGGGGTTCGGTGGCCGACGGACGGTCAGCGCGAAACCTGCGGTCGGTAAAATTTTCTCATTCGGGCGGGGTGCCATTGCGTATCAGCGGCGAATCCCTAAACTAACGGCCAATTAAGATGGTAGAAAGGCAGAAGTGAAATTGGCTACGGTTATTGAAACAGAAATACCGGGAATTCCGGTGCGGCGGGGTAAGGTACGCGATATTTATGATTTAGGATCGCAATTGCTGATCGTGGCTACGGATCGTATCAGCGCGTTTGATGTGATTCTTCCCACGCCAGTTCCGGAAAAAGGGATCATCCTCACGGCGTTAAGCAATTACTGGTTCAGGTTCTTTGCGCCGCATATACAGCATCATCTTGTGGCCACTCGGCCGGCGGAATTCCCGGCGGCGTTTCGGGCTTGTCGCCAGCAATTGGCCGGACGTTCGGTGCTGGTGCGAAAAACAGCGGTGATTCCCATTGAATGTGTGGTGCGCGGTTATCTGGCCGGTGGCGGCTGGAAGGAATACAAGAAAACCGGGGCGATCAGCGGCGTAAAAGTGCCGCATGGATTGATGCTTTCGCAGCAACTTCCAATGCCAATTTTTACGCCCACAACCAAAGCTGAAGCCGGCCATGACGAAAGTATCACCTTTGATCAGGCCTGTGATCGCGTGGGCCGCGGCGTTATGACCGAATTACGTGATACGTCAATAAAGTTGTACACGATGGCGGCGGAGGTGGCGCGGCAGCGCGGTATTATTGTGGCGGATACCAAATTTGAATTTGGCATAGACCCTAAAACCGGCCGACTCATACTGATCGATGAAGTCATCACCCCGGATAGCTCCCGCTTCTGGCCTCTTGTTGATTACAAGCCGGGCCTGGAACAGGTCAGTTGTGATAAGCAGTATGTGCGCAATTATCTGGAAACCCTGCACTGGAACAAGCGCCCGCCCGGGCCTAATCTGCCTGCCGATGTGGTGGCCAATACACGGCGAAAATATCTTGAGGCACTCAAACAAATAACCGGCGATCAGGTGGAGGAGGTCCGCCAATGTCTGGATCAGCAGGATGTCCGGTTGACCGGACTGTAAACCACACACATCCTGTTGCCGTTTGGCTGGTGGTTGTCATTGGCCGTCGAGGTGCGCGGCAATTTTTGCGGTGATTCTGGCTACCGGCACACTCTTAATGTCCGCAATCCAGCGGATCGCGTCGTAATTAAATGCCGGTTCAGAGTTGAAGTTTATGACTGGGGAAGATGAACTGCGGGCGGAGAATATGACATATTCCATGCGGCGATGGGTGAGCTGATGCCGTACAATGCCGGGACGGCGTTTTAGTTTTATACGCAGGCCGGTGAGGGCGAAGAATAGATGGCCGACGGTCGCGGCGGTGGGGCGGCGAATTTCAAAGGCGGGGAATTCCCAGATGTGTTCCCAGAGGCCTCCGGCGCTGCGTTTTCCCAGCAGTTGGCCTTGCGGAGATTGCAGTACTACCGCAGCTAATTGGATGCGGGGCGTGGTGGATTTGCCTTTTTTTACAGGCAATTGGTTCTGCGAATTCTCGCGGCGGGCGGCACAAAGATTTTCCAGCGGACATGTTTTGCACCGGGGATTGTTCGGCAGGCAAACCGTGGCACCAAGTTCCATCATGGCCTGATTAAAATCGCCGGGGTTTTGACGTGGCACCAGTGTTTCCGCGATGCTCCAAAGTATTTTTTGGGTTTGTGGCCTGGTAATATCGGCATGAATCGCCCAAAGACGGGTTAACACGCGCATCACGTTGCCATCCAATACCGGCACGCTCCGGTTGAAGGCGATGCTGGCGATCGCGCCGGCGGTATAGCGGCCAATGCCCGGAAGTTGCAGAATCTCATTATACATTGATGGAAACACGCCATGATATTTTGATGCGATAATTCGCGCGCTCTGATGGAGGCTTTTGGCCCGGCGGTAATAACCCAATCCGGCCCATAGTTTCAAGACCTCTTCCAGCGGCGCGGCGGCCAGTGCGTTTACATCGGGAAACGTCAGCAAAAAGCGATGATAATAAGGTTCCACTGTGGCGACTTGTGTCTGCTGGAGCATAACTTCTGAAAGCCATATCGCATAGGGATCGGTGGTAGCTCGCCAAGGCATGGGCCGCTTGTGATGACGAAACCAGGTTATCATGCGTGTGCCGAGGCGACGTTTGATCCTCGATGGAATAGCTGGCGGAACGGGTGACTTCATGTCTCAAATTTTATCCGCGCCGCGAGTATCGGCAACTTCGCCTTTGAGCGCCCGGAGAACCGGACGTGGCAATAAATCCGGGCAGGGGTCCGAAGTGCGAGTTTCCAGGACGAAACCTTCTCTAAGCGCCGGCATTTATGCCGTTGATTTCGCTGTTCGCCCGGAAAAATTACCGCACCCGGAGAATCGGACGTGGAGGCGGTTCTGTCGGTGGTGCCATCGGCAATATCCCTCGGCAGATTCAAGTGCCATTGCGTTGCTGTAACATGCGACTGCCCGGCATTCATCACATCCCCGCAAGATTAAGCTCAAAATGAATCGTCGGTGATTGCACATCTGACATTACCTTGAAGCCCAGCTTGTTGGCCAGCAGGTGCTGAATTTCCATGTTGTCCGGCAGGGCGGACGCGAATACGCGCGACACACCTTCCATCCGGGCGATCTTAATGGCCTCTTCCAACAACGCCGTGCCAATGCCACGATTCTGCCAGAGATCTGAAACGATAACCGCCGCTTCGGCTTCATTGGTGCCGCGGATTTTGGAGAGCCTGCTGACGCCGACAATTTCCGGCGTGCCGTCGGGACGGGTATGTTGTGCCACCAGAGCGATTTCACGGTCATAATCATTCATGCAGACACGTATGAGCCGCTCGTGGGCAATGCGGTCTTCTAATTTCATCACGCTGTAAAAGCGGTTGCGCACGGTTTCGTTCGACAGCGCATGGTGAAACTGGATCATCAATGGTTCATCCTGCGGCATAATCGGCCGCAACAGCAGCGACTGCCCGTCATCGGTAATAACGGTGTGAACATATTGCGCGGGATACGGGCGGATGGCGGGACGCGGTAACGCCGAGTCGGCGACATCGACGGGATGGAGTATAACGCGCGCATCAAGAGCAACGAATTTATCAGGGCTGGCCAGCAGAGGGTTAATATCAATTTCCTTGATGCGCGGATTTTCAATGACCAGAGCGCTGAATCGCACGAGAATGCGTTCAAGTTCCGTCACATCAATTGCGGCGCGCCCGCGGATACCGGCCAGGGCCTTGCTTATTTTAGTCTGGTTAATCATCTGTCGGGCCAGCGTGGAATTCAGCGGCGGCAATGCCAATGCGCGGTCGCGGAATAATTCCACCATTTGTCCGCCCAGACCAAACAAAAGTACCGGCCCGAACTGTGCATCAATGGAGGATCCCAGAATTAATTCGTACGCATCGGTCAAACGCACCATGGGTTGTACGGTAACGCCCTGGAACTGGTCGGCCCGCGCCTTGGCGGTAACGGAAGCCTGGATTTTTTCAAAAGCCTGCTTAACACTGGCGGCGGAAGTGAGATTCAGCATCACACCGCCGACATCAGTTTTATGGGAAATGGTTTTTGAGAACAGTTTTACGACCACCGGGAATCCGAGTTTTTCCGCGGTCGCAACCGCTTCCTGTGCCGTGGTGGCGATAAGCGTGGACGTAACGGGAATACCGTAGGCTTCAAGGAGTCGCTTGGACTCCGGTTCGGTCAAGGTGGTGCGTTGCTCCGCCTGGGCTTCAGAGAATATGGCTTCAATACTGATGCGCGAGTGGGAGTCAAACGACTGATCTCCGGCGGATCGGGGCGTCTGATAAAGAGCTTTCAGTGTCCGGTCATACTGCCAGAGATAATTAAACGCTCTGGCCGCGGCATCCGGATAGGCAAACGTGGGAATGCCGGCGCGATTCAGAATTTCCTCGCCGGCGCGGACCATCGGGCCGCCCATCCAACTTGCGAGAACCGGCTTGGACTGGGCTTTGGCGGCGGTGATAAGAGCTTCGGCGGAACGCGTGGCATCGGTCATATCCTGCGGAGTTAGAATGACCAGCATGCCATCGGCATTCGCATCGCGTGCCGCGATTTCCAGGGATTTGGCATAACGATCGGGCGAGGCATCGCCAAGAATATCCACCGGATTGCCATGGGACCATGGTCCCGGCAGCAGCGTATTGAGTTCTTTCATCGCCGGATCGGAAAGTCTGGTCAGTTCGCCGCCGCCTTGAATTAATGCATCCGTCGCCAGCACCCCGGGGCCGCCGGCGTTGGTAAGAATGGTGAGGTGGCGCCCTTTGGGCCGCGATTGATGCGCCAGGACTTCGGCCAGATCAAACAATTCGCTGATTTCATTGACGCGTTGTACCCCCACGCGCCGGAAAACCGCATCCAGCACTTCATCGGAGCCGGTCATCGAGCCGGTGTGACTGGCTGCTGCCGCTGCCGCGGCGGCGGTGCGACCGGCCTTGATGACTATAATAGGTTTGGTCAGCGCAACTTCGCGGGCGGCGGAAATAAATTGTCGGGGATTGCCGATGCTTTCCATATAAATCAGGATGGCTCTGGTGCGTGGATCATCGCCGAGGTGGTCAATTAAATCACCAAAGCCGACATCCAGCATGGAACCCAGCGAAACAAATGAGCTAAAACCGATCTGTTCGCGCAGGGACCAATCAAGAATTGCGGTCAGCAGGGCACCGGACTGTGACAGAAACGCAATGGAACCGGGCCGGGCGATGCCGTGCGCAAAGGACGCATTCAAACCGATCAATGGATTCTGTACACCCAGGCAATTCGGGCCGATAATGCGCATGGAATATCGGCGGGCATGAACCGCAATCCGCTGTTCCAATGCTACGCCCGGAGCGCCGAGTTCCTTGAACCCCGCGGAAATAATGATCGCGCCCGGAATGCCCGCGATTCCGCATTGTTCAATGAGTTCCGGTACGCTTGGGGCCGGCGTACAGATAATCGCCAAATCCACCCGTTCCGGCACATCACGAATGGTCGGATAGGCCTTAATGCCCAGAACGCTGGGGCGTTTTAGATTCACGGGAAATACGGTGCCACCAAATGGGGATGAAATAAGATTCCACAGCAATGTGCGACCCACGGAACCGGCTGTTTCTGTGGCACCTATGACTGCAATATTCTGCGGATTTAACAACGGTTGCAGGGGACGGCGAACATGTCCGGCCCTGGTGGCATCGGACTTTTGAACGGTAGAAACTGTCACAGCGGACTCCTTACTCAAATCGCAATGCCGGAAAAATCCGGCTTGCTGATACGAACGAGAGCATACCGTTTCGCCATCCGCTGTGGTATCAGATACTTGCTGAATCCGTATTAGGGATTTCACCGATATTTTACGATAACCGCCGAGTGCCCTGTTCCACCCGTAATTACGGGTGGAACAGGGCACTAAGTAGGAACGCAAAATGGATGCAGCCGCCAGGACGGCACTTAATCCATGCTCATTGCGTGGTTTACAACACTTGGCAGGGTTG
>JAJYGE010000463.1 GCA_021785155.1 Planctomycetota bacterium | reverse complement strand
TGGTGTGACGAAGCACTAAGTAGGAACGCAAAATGGATGCAGCCGCCAGGACGGCACTTAATCCATGCTCATTGCGTGGTTTACAACACTTGGCAGGGTTGTAATCATTCTGCGTTCCTACTTAGTTGCATCGGTCACTGACGATCAGTCTTATCTTGCGCCAGTAAATAGGCCGCAACCAGACGGATGTAGTCATACGGCACCGATTCGTTCAGTGCCACAAAAATCGGCTTTAAGCGATCCGTACCGTGTTCGCGGATGGCTTCCTGAATGCGGCTGAAAATGGCGTCCGGCACCCATGCGGCAATCGAAGTCGGCTTTTCAACGCTGATATATTCCGCCAGATATTCCGCCACTGTCTTTTCCGTGCGGTCAACTTCCTGGGCAACTTGCCGCATTGATTTGCCGCGCGCAAATAACTGAAACGCTTTTTCTTTGGACGCGTTGGGGCGGCGGCTTGCCATGGGCTGGCAATCCGGTGGTGGCCGACGGACGGACACATCCGTTGGCACATTGTGAATGCGACAATAATCGACAATGACCGGAATAATCAGATCGCCAAAAGATTTCAATTTGGCTTCACCGATGCCATAAATCAGCCGCAGGGCACCAGGCGTGGTGGGGCGCACGCGGGCTAATTCCCGCAGTGTCGCATCGGACAAAATAACATAGGGGGCCACGCCGCGCTGCGTGGCGATATCCCGCCGCAGCACCCGCAGGGAATCAAACAACGCGTGATCCACACCTTGCCAGGATATTTCTTTGGACCTGGACTTACCGGATTGCTCCGCTGATTTCTGCACCAGTTGAATCAGCCGCACCCGTTGGCGGCCTTTCATGACCTCCACCGACGCATGATTCAATTTGAGAATCGGCACCGTGCGGCCCTGCTGCAGAATCAGATTTTCCTGCACCAGGACGCCTTGTCCGACCAACTGGTAAACGAAATTGCGCAGATCCGCTTTGGCATGGTCTTTCAGCAGTCCATGCACGGTGAGTTGATCGTGTTTGAGTTGGCGGATTCTCTCGGTATTTTCACCGCGCAAAACCGCCAGAATATGTCCCACGCCAAAACGTTGTTGCGTCCGCGCTACCGCGGAAAGAATTTTTTGAGCTATGATCAGCGCATCAGCCACCGGTTCTGTATCTCCCAGGCAGTGGTCACAGGCCTGGCAGGTACCTTCGCCATCGGAGAGGGATTCGGAATCCAGCGCGGGCGGTACATAGGGCTGGCCAAAATATTCCACCAGAGCCTTGTGCCGGCATACCGCCCCGCGGGCAAAGCGATCCATATCATCAAGATGCCGCAATGCCGTGGGTACGTAATCCGGGCTGACCGGCGTGCCGGCCAACGCGGCGTCGGCCGCCGAATTTTCAATCAACGATTTCCAGGTCATGACATCCTGTCCGGAATACAACAGCACACATTCCGCCTCCAGGCCGTCGCGTCCGGCACGTCCGGTTTCCTGTTGATATGCCTCAATGGATTTAGGCATTCCGGTATGCAGAACAAAGCGGATGTTGGATCGGTCAATGCCCATGCCAAAGGCAATGGTCGCCACAATGAGATCACACTGTTCCTGCGCAAACGCTTCCTGCACTTTACGTCGAATTTCCGGGGTCATGCCGGCGTGATAACCCAGCGCCCTGGGGCCGCCACCCTTGTGCCGGACATTCAGCGCGGCAACAGTGTCATCGACATCCCGGCGGCGCAAACAATAAATAATACCCGCTTCATCCGTGTGGCGTTCCAGCACGTCTTGAATCTGCGCCATCAAGTCCTTCCGCGGTAACACACGGTAAATCAGATTGGGGCGGTCAAAATTTCCCACCAGCCGCAATGGATTATCAAGCTGCAATTGCTGTGCAATATCCGCACGCACCGGTTCGGTGGCCGTGGCGGTAAAGGCGTGAATGGAACAACCGGGAAATAATGCTTTGAGATTGGACAGTCGGCGATATTCCGGGCGAAAATCATGCCCCCAGTGGCTGACACAATGGGCTTCATCAATGGCAAACGTTTGCACACCGGAGTCACGCAGCAATTGCACAAAGGCCCCTCCGTCGGAATATTCACTCCCGCCCTGTTGGCCCACGAGTTTTTCCGGTGAGACAAATAACATATCCAATTGGCCGGATCTCAATAGCGATGCGGTTTGTCGGCGTCGATCCGCATGAAGCGATGAATCCATTTGTGCCGCCGCCACGCCCAGCGTGCGAAGTGAATCGACCTGATCCTTCATCAGAGCAATCAGCGGTGAAACCACTACCGTCGGACCGCGACCACAACGGGCCAGATGAATCGCCGGGGCCTGATAGCACAAAGATTTTCCACCACCGGTGGGCATGATCACCACGGAATCGCGTTTGGCCAGCACGGCTTCCATCGCCTGCTGCTGAAGCGGGCGAAGTTGGCGGTATCCCCAGAGATCCTCAATGAGTTTCAGCAAATCCGGAATTGAAACAGTGGCCGTAGGATGCATAATATCGGCGTCCCTCTAAAGCGGACATATTAACGTCACGTTGTCTCCGCCGCCAGATGTTACGCTATTTGGCGTTTACAAACCTCTTCATGCAGTCCCGTCCATATTCGCCGTCAATGCATTCTCCCACGCCTGTTACTTTAACCCGGTGGTGGCGATGCCGCGGATAAAAGATTTTTGGGCCAGGAAAAACAGCACCAGTACCGGCGCAATAATCAGCACGGATGCCGCCATGAGTAAATTATAATTTGTGCCACCGGAGCGGGTTTCGTAGACCTGCAATGCCACCGACAGGGTAAATGAGCTTTGGTGGGTCAAATATACCAGCGGGCCGAGAAAATTATTCCAGGCGCTCATAAATGAAAACAACCCCACCACGAGCAATGCCGGCCGGGTAAGCGGAATCATAATCCGCCACCATATCCCAAAATGAGAACAGCCATCCATGACCGCGGCTTCCGACAATTCCCGCGGAATCGTAAGATAGAACTGCCGCAGCAGGAAAATGAAAAAGGGAATGCCAAAAAATGCCGGTACCCAAAGAGGCAGGTTGGTTCCGATCCAGCCCAATTCCCGGAAGATGCGATACAGCGGCACCATGAACACTGGAAATGGAATCATCATGGAGGCCAGAACAATGCCGAATACCAATCCGCGGCCACGCCAGCGAATTTTTGCCAGGCTATAGGCGACAAGTGAAGATGACAACATGGCCCCCAAGGCGCTTAGCGTGGCAATAATCAGGGTGTTGCGGGCGAAAAGGGAAAAATCAAACTGCGGATCGCGCAGGACATGAACATAGTTTTGCCAGCGCACCGGATGCGGGATAAATACCGGTGGTACCCGCACCGCCTGCACTTCGCTTTTCAGACTTGTATCCACCATCCACAGAAGCGGTGCCAGATAGATCACGGCGGCCAGGAGCAGCAGGCAGTGCGTCAGGAGTCGGTGCTTGCGATTCATGCGTAATATACCCACTTTCTTGCCGAGGCGAAGGCCAGGACTGTTAAAAAAAGAATGATCAGTAATTGAATCCATGCCATGGCGCAGGCCGGCCCCATGCGCAATTGATTAAAGGCGGCGTCAAAAATATACATGCTGTAGAACAAAGTGGAACGTCCGGGGCCTCCGCTGGTCATCACATAGGGAATATCAAACACCTGCCAACTGCCGATTATTCCCATGATCAGATTAAAAAATATAACCGGCGAAAGCATGGGCAATGTAATATTAAAAAAACGTCGAATGGTGCCGGCCCCGTCGATTTCGGCGGCTTCATGAAGTTCTCGGGGCACATCCTGCAGGCCGGCGAGAAAAATTATCACGGTCTGTCCGATGCCCCAGAAACTGATGAAAATAATCGCCGCCATCGCCCAGTGCGGACTACCCAGCCAGACTGGCGGAGACAGGTGCCGCAGGGACGCAATGGCGGTTGGGGCGGCACCCGTGGCTTGGGCCAGCGGAGCGAGAATATCCCGCCCCAGGATGTGCAAAAGTGGCCGCAGGAAAGCATTAATCAGGCCTTTGTCGGCATTGAAAAGCCATTGCCAAATCAGCGCCGATGCCACCAGTGGTACCAGTGACGGCATAAACACAATCGTGCGATATATCGCCTGGCTGCGTATGGGCTGATTCAAAAGAATCGCCAGCAGCAGACTTAGTGACAGTGTGACGGGTACCGAAATGGCGGCGTAGATGATCGTATTTTCCAGTGCCGTGTGAAAAGCCTGATCCGTCAGTAGATGACGGTAATTGGCCCAGCCGATCCATAGCGGCGGTTGCAACATGCTGTAGTTGCAGAAGCTGTAGTACAAGCTTATTGCCAGCGGAAAAACCAGGAAAATGGCCACGCCTGCCAGATACGGTGCCGCAAACGCCAGGCCCGTTAGTTGTTCACGCATGGTGATGCGATCATTCATTGATGCAACTCCTGCTTAAGCCGCAGCTCTTCGAGATAGTTTTCCCGTCGTGCCCATTGATCGGCCAAAAACTGTGCGTGCGCAAGCTGGGCGCGCACGGAGGCTCCCATCCAGATGCGATTGGCCATGACGGTAAGTTGGCCATTGACCCGCGGCCAGATAGGACTTGGCGGGGCTGACTGCACGGAGGCCTTGCGTGCAATGCGGTCAAAGACCTGAATATACGGATTGGGATTTTTGCGGATGAAATTCCGACTGACTTTCATAAGCGGGGACGGCTTGGCCTGTTTGTCGTTAAGATATTCAAGATTTTTTCGTTGGATAAAAAATTTCATCACTTCCATCGCCGCTTTCACGTGCCGCGCCCCGCGTGGAATCGCCCAGATATCACAATCGCCATAAGTTGCCGCACCGGGCCGGCCAAAGCTGGTGGGAAAGGGGGCCACGCCATAATGCCCGATAAGTTTCGGATTATTGCGATCAATGAAATTGGCCAGAAAAGGCCCCTGTAGTTCCATGGCCACCTGGCCGTCGATAAACGGATTCAATGGCGAATTAAATTGGCCGAAGCCGCTTTGAAAAGTATCGACGCTTTGATAGCCCAACCGCCGGGCAAAGCTCTGGAACCAGCGATAGGCCTGAATTTGTTGCGGCGTATCGATGTTAAAATCACCGGTCTTGAAGGTGTAAATGTGATTACCGAAATAAGTTCCCCATTCTGTTGCGTACCAGTTTGGCTCCATCGGGAGAAAGCCCGCCTGCCGAATGGTTCCGCCGGGCGAAATCCTGGTCAGCCGAGCCGCCATGTCATCAAGTTGTTGCAATGATTTCGGGGGTTTATCGGGATCCAGGCCGGCTTGCGCAAAGAGAATTTTATTCCAATACAGTGCATTGGGGTCTATGGTGGCCGGCAGGCCGTAGAGTGTGCCATACGGGGCACAAAGTTTCCACGCGTATGGCACAAAGGTATGGGACGTGACCACGTGGTGCCGCAGCAACGTGTTCAGCGAGGTCAGCGCGTTATAGGAAATAAATTGGCCCATAATGGCGGACCAGAGAGTTACCAGATCCGGAGGGTCACCACCCGCGGTTGAAATCAGGGTTTTGATGTTCACATTGCTGACTTCCACCATATTGACATAAATATGATGCTGGGATGTATTGAAGTTGTTGACGATGTGGGCCATGGCGCGGCCTTCAAAGCCCGTCCACTCCTCCCAGTAGCTGATCACGATGCGTTTATGAATGGCTTTTCCATTCGGCAGGATGTGCGTGGATGGCCGATCCCCGAACACAAACATAGCCGCCGCGCCGATGGCGACAATCGCAATGGCAATCCGATGTGCCACGCGCGAGAAACGGGATGATTCCTGTGTATCCATCAGATAACCTTATTGTTTCTCAAGGCCCGCAATACTCTCCATGCCGTTCATATAGGGCTGCAATGCGTCCGGCACGCGCACGGTTCCGTCAGCATTTTGATACAACTCCAGAATTGGGATCAGAATCCGGGGACTGGCCACGACCGTGTTATTAAGCGTGTGGCAATAATGCGTCTTGCCCTGAATGTCACGGTATCGTAAGTTGCACCGTCGGGCCTGAAAATCATAAAGCCGGCTGGCGCTGTGTGTTTCGCCATACGCATTGCGTGAAGGCATCCATGTTTCAATATCAATCATGGAGGCATTTTTCGGCCCCAGATCACCGGTACAGCATTGCATGACCCGATACGGCAATTTCAGCCTTTGCAGCAGCAGTTCGCTGTTGGCCAGAATCTGCTGGTGCCAGCGAATGGATTCATCACGGTCATTTCTGCAAATAATGACCTGTTCGACTTTATCAAATTGATGAATACGGTACAGGCCAGATGTATCCTTGCCGTAGGTTCCCGCTTCACGACGGAAGCAGGTGCTTTGCGTCACAAGTTTCAGCGGCAACTGCGCTTCGTCAAGAATTTCATCCAGATGATAGGCCGTTAATCCCACTTCACCGGTTCCCGTAAGAAAGCGTTCATCCTCCCCGGTTTCATTGATTTCTCCCACGCGATACGCCTGCTCCCGGCCAGCCGGGAAAAAACCTGTGCCGCGCATGGCGGCCTCGCGCACCATAACCGGAACGGTCATGGGCATGAATCCTTTTTCAAACACCATCATGTCCAAGGCCAGCCGCAGCACTGCCTGATGCAGCAACGCTCCGGCACCGGTGAGAAAATAGCTGCGCGAACCGGCCAGCCGCACACCGCGTGGTACATCAAACAAGCCCAGTTTCTCACCGAGTTCACTATGGCTGCGCGCAGGAAAGTCAAATCCGGGTACCGTGCCCCATTTTCGCAATTCCACATTGTCTTCCGACGAGTTTCCGCGCGGAACATCCGCATCCGGCGGCAGGGGAATCGTCAGCAGGCGGGCGTCAATTTCCGGTTGCAGTGTTTTAATCTGTTCCTGGAGTTGCGTGGATTCCAGTTTGATTTGCGTGGGACGTTCACGCAGCGCGGCAGCCTGTGCTTCCAGTTCCGTGCGTTTATTCGGATCCTTCTCCGCCTTTAACCGGCCCATCAGCGGGCCGATCTCCTTTCCGATTTTGTTCTGTTCCGTGGCTAATTCCTGCAATCGCTGCTGCAGTGCGCGCCAGCGTGCGTCGAGTTCCAGCAGACCATCAAGATCCACGGAAATATGTTTAGCCTGTGCTCCATCCCGCACCAAATCGGGATTTTCCCTGATAAATCGCATGTCCAGCATAATAATCCGCCAAAACCCTGAATTCAAAAACCGGCGGTATCATAACAATTATTCCGAAATCAGTCGCCAGAGCGGCAATTCAGTGCGCCCCCGGGGGTGCCCGTTTTTATCCGGATTCATAAAACCCAGCACCATCAGCGCCGTCCACGGCGCGGGGCCTGTCGATTTAACCCGGTTTTGTGCGACTC
>JAJYGE010000036.1 GCA_021785155.1 Planctomycetota bacterium | reverse complement strand
TGACCGCCAGCGATGGACCTATTAATCGTGGGATCGGAATTGCCAGAAACTTTGCAATATTAATCATCCTGGCGTTTTTACTTACGCCATTGGCATCCAGCAAACCGATGAGTTGTAACTCCGGCCATCGCGTATGGCTAACAGCTAGAAAAAATGGAGTTAATGCCGGGTCATCGGTCGATTTCAGGGAACCCAAGATTGTCGAACCGGCCATGCCAGGCGTAAGCGCCAGCTTGAATAGTTTTTCAGTCTCATTATATACCGGCCCGGTGGGATTCACGGGTGTTTTGGTTGCAATCGTTACGGCACTCGCGTGCGGAACCATTGCTCTATTTACCGTAGGAACTGCGGCACCGGCCGCAACTGACGGGCTTGCCGCGAAAACGCCCCGGTCACTGGCCGCCAGCGCCAAGCCTGCGATAAGAAACTTCCAAAATTGATTTGCCGCCATCATGAAGCCTAACTCCTGTAAAACCAGTCCAGCATGATAAGCGATCACAGCGGAATCAAGAATCCAATGGCTCAAATGTTGTGTTTCGTTAAGTGCGCATTGAATGTATGATCTGTTTTATATTGGCAGATGCAGCCGGACAGGGTTGTGTGCTGGGCCATCGTGGCCATAAAGGAGGTATTGAATGGCCGTCATTTGGATGAATGGCAAACTGCTTGAACCGCAACAGGCAACAGTGAGCATTTTTGATCATGGTGTACTTTATGGCGATGGCGTATTTGAAGGCCTGCGGCAATATCATGGGCGGGTATTTCGCCTGCCGGATCACATTAAGCGGCTCTACGCATCGGCACGGGCGATCCGCCTGGAGATTCCTTATTCCGCAGAGGAACTCATGGCCGCAATTAATGAAACACTGCAGGCCAACAAGCTTGTGGATGCTTACATCCGCCTGGTGGTAACGCGCGGGGGCGGATCACTGGATATTTCTCCGGCAAATTGCGGCACGCCCGGCGTGTTTATTATCGCAGGCAGTATTGCCATGTATTCCGAAGATACGTATCGCCATGGCATGGCCATTATTACCGCCAGTACACCGCGGATCGCGGCGGCGGCATTATCCCCGCGCATCAAAAGCTTGAATTATCTCAATAACATCATGGCCAAATGGGAGGCTATTGACGCCGGTGTGGCTGAAGCCGTGATGCTGAATCATCTGGGATTCGTATGCGAATGCACGGCGGATAATATTTTTATTGTGCGCGATGGGCAATTAATCACACCCGCCGAAGAAAGCGGAATTCTGCTGGGTGTAACCCGCAGCGTGGTATTGGAACTTGCCGCAAAAGCAAGGATTCCATCGCGGGAGACCAATTTAACCCGTTATGATCTGTACACTGCGGACGAATGTTTTCTTACCGGAACCGGTGCGGAAATTGTTCCGGTGGTGGCCGTGGATAAACGCTCCATCGGCGATGGTAAGCCGGGAACAATTACCCGCCAACTCACGGAAGCATTCCATGATTATGTTCGCACGGTTTAGGGCCTTGCAGGACATAGCGGATATATTTCCCACGCATTGGCCATGCAGGCCATTATCCATCTATGGCTTCAAGCTTGGCAAAGCTGAGCATCAGCGTGCGGCGGCCCGATGCCTGGAAGTTAATTTCCACGCGATAATCGCCTCCGACTTCATCAATACCCTCCACGCGGCCAATGCCGAATTTGGCATGGCGTACCAGCGTGCCACGGCGGAAACGGGAATTTCCGATCGGTGGAGATTCCTGCACTGAGCGTGCGGACGGGCGTCCCGGCGCCACGGGCGTATACCCCCGTGGTGCGTGATAGCTGGCACCATCGTGGAAGCCAGGCGATCCGGCGGGACGCTGCAATATGGTAAGGTCAACAACTTCTAAACAATCATCCGGAATTTCTTCCAGAAATCGCGATGGATTTTTCGCTTCGCTGCGGCCCATCATCGTGCGATAGGAGGCACGGGTCAAAATCAGATGTTTCATGGCCCGCGTGATGCCCACAAAAGCCAGGCGACGTTCTTCTTCGACATTCATTTCAGATCCTGCCCCGCCAAACATGCGCTGGTGCGGAATTAAGCCGTCTTCCATACCCACCATGGCAACAACCGGAAATTCCAGTCCTTTGGCGGCGTGCAGTGTCATAAGCGTTACGGCGGCGTTTTGGTCTTTCATCCTGTCGGTATCAGAAACCAGTGTTACCTGCGTGAGATAATCCTGCAAGGTTCCACCGGGATTTTGCCGGTCAAATTCAGCGGCGACGTTGACAAGTTCAAGAATATTGGCGTTGCGTTGTTCATCGTCTTCACCTGATCCGGAATTAATGAGCTTCATTCCGGATTGTTCGATAATGGCTTCCATAATTTCCGCTACTGGTATCGTGGAGGCATTATTGGAATAAGAATTCTCCGATTGATCGGATACATCCAACGCATCGCTTTGTCCGTCTTGATTTTCCGAGTCGATGCCGGAAGGCTCTGGCTGCTGTGCGACAAGCTCATCGGCAAATGTCGGATCAAATAATGGATCAGCATCGACGCCGGAAAAATCGAACGTGCCGGATTCAGATTCAATAAATTCCTCTTCGGCCGGCGCTGTTTGCATCCCAACGCCAACGGCTGATGGCACAAACTTATTCCTCCAGGAATCAATCATGGCGGCGAATCTGCGACATGCGTCGGCAGCACGTTTGGGAAGTCCTTCAATAGTATCAGCCATGCGGCAAGCATCCATAAGCGTCAAACGGTGCTCGTTGGCATACCCCGAAAGACGGGCCACACTGGTTTGCCCGATGGATCGCGCGGGAACATTGATCACTCGTTCCAAGCTGATATTGTCTTCCGGTGTGGTAATCAGCCGCAAATAGGCTATGACATCCTTGACTTCCTTGCGGCCATAAAATTCCGTACCGCGGATAATCTGATAGGGCACACCGGATTTCATCAAAGCGTCTTCCAGCACCCGGGTCATGGCATTAATGCGGTACATAATGGCCATTTTCTCCCAGCCGATCTGCTGCTGATCATGAAATTCCTTCAGACGTTTGACCAGTTCATGCGCTTCTTGATGTTCATCGGCGCACACCAGATGCAGAATTTTCGGACCGGTTTCATTTTCCGTCCAAAGGTCTTTGTTTTTCCGGGCAATATTATTGGCAATCAAGGCCGACGCGGCTTTAAGGATAATTTTCGTACTGCGGTAATTCTGCTCCAACAACACCACTTTTGCGTTGGGAAAAAATTGCTCAAATTCCAGAATATTGGATAGATTCGCGCCCCGCCAGCCATAAATGGACTGATCCGGATCACCAGTAACGCAGATATTTTTATGGCTCATGGCCAGCATATGAGCGATAACGAACTGCGCATGGTTGGTATCCTGATATTCATCAATAAGGATATATCGAAAGCGTTCCTGTAATTGCTTACGCACATCCGCGTGATCCCTGAGCATAACGGCTGTTTTGAACAGCAGATCGTCAAAATCGACGCCCTTGTTTTCGTTCATTAACTGCTCATAAGCCATGTAGACACGGGCAATGTTGCGATCATTGAACATCGACGCGGTTTTACTGAACGCCTCCGCGGATTTGAGTTTGCTTTTCGCGTCGCTGATGGCACTTAGCACGCGATCGGGCTTCATGGAATCAGGAGAGAGACCCGCCTTTTCCATGGCTTGCTTGACCACTTTAAGTTGATCGGAAGTATCCATGATGTTGAAATTAGGGGCCAGGCCCATCACCGTCGCATACTCCCGCAGCAGACGGGCACAGAGGCTGTGAAATGTGGCAACCGTTACGCCACGCGACAACCGCGCCGGCAAAGCATGCAGAAGTTCCATGGTGCGATGCCGCATTTCTCCGGCGGCTTTATTGGTAAACGTCACAGCCAGAATATTCCATGGGGGAATGCCATTAGCTACCATATAGGCAATGCGACGGGTAATGGTACGGGTTTTTCCCGATCCCGCACCAGCCAGTATCAGCAGTGGCCCATCAATATGTGTAGCCGCGTCAAGTTGCGGCGGCGTTAAGCCCTGAAGAATTTCATTTGCATCAACCGACATTAAGCAACCTCGATAATATTTACCCTGCCGCCATTATGCAGGGGACAAACATGCTACTATACACCAAGCCGACACGATGACGAATCTATGAATTTTTCTGTGATTGTTTCGCTTCTGATTCACCCGATTCCGGCGGCAATAGATGAAAGAGTTCCTGTATGGCCCCAGCGAGGTGAATCCGGCGGTGATGGGCGGCCTGGGTTGTTAATTCTGTCACGGGTACATGCAGAATTTTCCCAACGAGCCGATGCGCCATTTTACGAATAGCCTCTTTTTGCGTCGCCGTAAGTTCCGGATTACCCGCCATCAGAGCGTCCAATTCCTGATCACTGATTTGCCGACAATGTTGATACAGTGCCTTGACCACCGGCCCGGTATTGCGTGCCGCCAGCCAGTGCATGAAATCAGCCGTATGGCGTTCAATAATGCCGCGGCTCAAATCAACTTTGGCCCCCCGCTGCTGGAGGTTGTTTTGTGCCACACGCTGCAGGTCATCGATATTATAAAGATAGACATTCCCCAGCCTTGCAACATCAGAATCCACATCGCGCGGAACGGCGATGTCCACAATTACCAGCGGGCGATATTGCCGGGCTTTCATCAGATGTTTAATCGTATCGGCCGTGATAATCGGTTCGGGCGAGCCGGTGCTCGTCAGCACAATATCCGATGCGGTCAGCAGGTCGTTAAGGCGCGAAAAATCAGATGATTCAAGGCGGAACCGCCCCGCCATCTCCGCGCTTTTTTCCGGCGTGCGATTGGTCACAATCATCCGGCCCGGCTGCAGAGACACCATGTGCCGCAGCATAAGCCCCGCCATTTTCCCCGCACCAATAAGCAACACGGTTTTATCATCAAAACGGTCAAATACACCACGCAGCAAGTCCACACCAATACTGGCCACCGACACGTGGCCATCTCCCAGGCCAGTGCGTTCGTGTACATCTTTCGCGGCGGCAAATGAACGCTGAAAAAGGGAATGAAACACAGGCCCGACCGCCTCCATCGTGGCCGCCCGTTGATACGCCTGTTTTACCTGGCTGAGAATCTGCGTTTCGCCAAGCACCAGAGAATCCAGAGAACTTACCACCGCAAAGAGGTGTTCCACCACCGCCTGCTGTTCCATGCGGTAAATACTGCCGTTGGCTTCAGCCGAGGCCACACCCCGATTTTCGGCAAGAAATTCGACCATTTCCTGGGATGTGGGCTGTGCGGAACCGTGTCGGGCAACGTACAATTCCACGCGGTTGCAGGTGGAAACAATCACCGCTTCGGCTGAAGGGAAACGTTGCTTAAAAGCCAATAAGGCGGTCTCTGCTGCCTGATCAGAAAAGGCCAGCGTTTCACGCAGACGCACCGGTGCTGTGCGATGGTTGAGTCCCACCATCATTACCGATGATTCAGATGGAATACTATTCTGCATACGTCAGCTTACAGAGCCTTTACAACATGACGGCAAAAACCGTCATCAGCAGCACAAATCCAATAATACTCAACCAGGCACAGCGCGCCCCGCGTAATACCGGTACGAGTCGGATATTTAACAGCGATCCGTACACCAGCCAGACCACCGCGGTCAGCAGAACCTTGGGTGAAAAATACCAGTGTTGTCCCATGAGTTGCGGATCGCGAACGGCACGGAATATCCCGGTAATCGCAGCCAGTGTCAGTAATGCAAACCCCAGCACAATGGCGTGGCGGGTAAATTTTTCGATTGAGGCCAATGAGGGCAACGCAAACAAATCCCAGCCAGCCCGTCCGCGCTTTTTCAGTCGCCGGTCGGCCAGCAGATAGGTTATGCCGCCAACACATCCGGCGGCAAAACTTGCGGTACCGAGAAGCACACTGGCAATATGCGCCGCCACCCATGGATTGTGCGCCCCAAAATGCTGCACACCTGATAGCCCAAGTACAATTCCAACGACCATCAGCGCGAAAATCATCGGTAGCAAAAAAGTGGCCAAGGCCCGCAGGTGCCGCGTCCATTGTAAATAAGCCCAAAGCATGGAAAGCACCAGTGCCAAAAGCAAAAATGCGTCAAAATAATCGGACAATGGCAGCGTGATGCGATGAGCATCAACCATGCGGCTAATCAGCAGCAGCGTTATTAGAAATACGCCGTTGCCCACAGTCATATTGGGAGAAACCGGGCCGGAGGCTTTTACGGACGCTGATTGGCCTGCGGCGCGTTGACGCCCCAAGGCCCGAAATTGAAACCAGAATGCCACGAGAAACGACGCCGCCGCCGCCGCCGCGGTTGCAAACTGCAAAATCGATAAATGCGTGTATGGTTCCGCGGGATTGGACATGATCTGCTAGTTCCTCACATCCGTTGCCGGGCTGTTAACAACGGCGGCAGACTCCTTGGCCTCCATGAGCCACTTCCGGAAAAGCGCTTCCGCCCCCGCTTCTCCATACTGCCGGATGGTATCCCGCATCACTTCGCCTGACAAACGCTGCAAAAACTTGCGGCGGTGTTCGGAATTGGGAACGCTTTGCAGCACCAATTCCCGCCACCGTGCCGATAATTCTATCTGTTTTAGCTGCACCGAATCGAGTTGAGCGGCCAACTGCCGCGCCAAATCGCCGGACAAACCGGGTGATGCCCCGCCGGAAGTTACTGCCAATGTTACCGGGCCGCAGCGTTGCACCGCCGGACCAATAAAATCTCCAGCCGGGGGCGCATCACACCGGCAACACAGCACTCCGATACGGCTGGCATCCGAATAAATCTGCGCATTGATCTGCGAATGATTCGTTGCCGCAAAAACCAATACCCATCGTGGCCGCCCGGCCATGGTCAAATAGCCCGGTTCATAAGCTGATACAATGCGCTGCACCGTCGGCAATTGTTCAAAATCCGTATGGAATTCCAAGCTTATTACGGTTACCAGCGCCCCGGCCGCCATGAGGCCTTCCGCTTTGCGCCATCCGACTGGCCCACCGCCGACAATCAGCACCGGTTTTGCTTTCAGCCGAAGAAATATGGGGTAAACGTCGTCCATCGCAGAGCTATCTTAGCAAAATAGTGTGTTAAAGTCGCATTGTTCATTTAAAGCCTTTGGGGCCACCGGATTTGAAATATTTTTTCTCAATCGCGGCGGTGAGATCAATGCCATGGATATTGGCCAGCGTACAAAGCCATGCCACCACATCGGCAAATTCTTCCTCCTGATTGGCCCGGTCATCGCCTTGTAACGCGGTGGCCAATTCGCCAATTTCTTCTATTAACCACATAAATGTCGGTGCCGAACCGCGTTGGGTATCGCGGGCGGAATATTTATCAC
>JAJYGE010000219.1 GCA_021785155.1 Planctomycetota bacterium | reverse complement strand
GCCAATGGGCAATACGATAGCTCGCACAGCGAGCAGAAGCGAGCAGAAAGGCTCTACGATGTCTAAGCGCGCACACGGTTTTACGCTTATCGAGCTTTTAGTGGTAATTTCCATCATTGCATTGCTAATTGCCCTGCTGCTGCCGGCACTGGCGCGGGCCAAGCAATTAGCGTTACGGATACAGTGCGCATCCAACATGCGGCAAATCGGCATTGCCCTGCATGAATACGCCAATGAATATAGAGGGCAATATCCACCGAACTCAACGTTTCTTCCTCTCGTTGGCCCGTATGGAGGTAGTGGCCAAGTATATCCCGCGTGGGGCCTGGAACTGCTCTATTACTCCGGTGTGGCACCTGGGTATGGCGTTGCGTCAACGCAGAATTTTCAGCCGGGAATATTACAACCGACGATCGGCGGCACGCAACTTATTTATTCGCCGGAACCAGGAGCGTTCAGTTACAGTAGCAACTTGGGTAATCCCGCATATTATAATGCGCAGGGAATTGCGACCAGCTTCTATACCTATGTCGGATATTGTTACTGGGCGGACCATGGAATGCAACCGGGTTGGCTTGCGACGAATCCGACCACGGTTCAGACGAACTACAGCGTGGCATACGATCTGCCACCGTGGGCTGGCTACGGCGGGACTTACTCCGGGACCGGGCCGGGGGTCTGGGCTTGGTATAATGATGATCCGGGGCATGAGCCGGCGCTGAACCCCCAGGCCAACCCTGGCTCCATTTTAGCCAGTGACCTGGCCGTATTTACCGGGCCGACCGTCAACGGCGGGGACGGTTATGTGCTTAACGGTGTGCCGCTATCGAATCATGTCGATGGCTCCATGTCGAATTCCGAGCCCGCCGGTGAACATGAAATGTACAACGACGGATCGGTGCGGTGGGTGCCATTGTCCAACATCAAGGTGCGGTGCGCCAGAGTGAACTCATGGTATTTTGGATGGTAGGCGCCTGTATCTCGATGGCTACTGGACCGACGCGTCGTCGGGAACGATGGCTTACCATGCCCAGTTTTTGCGGCGTCAGGCGGAATCCGGGCGGTACTGCTAACGAAGTTAATAATTGACGCGCGGTGGGCTGACAATCGGTATCGTCGGCTTTCCATCCGCACCGTCCACCACGGCGGACAATGAGATTTTGCGGAGCCAAGAGTGTCTGCGGATCAGGGCGGTTATGCACGGAGAAATTGGAAAATGAAAAATTGCGGGGAATTGTTGGTTCGATTCGGCCTGGCGGCTGTTATGATTGCGGTGGTAGCGACCACCCCCGCGAAATGGGCAGTGGCAAAAAGTTCCTCCGTCAAATCGGGACCTAAACTTCTGGCCGACTATAAGGCTGTCAATTACCACCCGAAAATCGGCATTTGGGACGACGCGTCCAATAACGGGTGCAACGCCATTCCTCCTGTTGGTGTCGCGGCCCCCACATTGGTGGCGAAAGCCACACCCAACGGTTCACCGGCGGTCCATTTTGACGCGGCAAAAAAGCAGTATCTGAAAATGTCCCACGGGCTGCCGCCAGGCCGCGGTTACACGGTTGTGGCCTTTGTCAAACCGACAGGAGACAATGCCCGGACGGCATCGGCCATTACCGCCGGCGGTCCGGAAAGTTTGGAGTACCGGATCCAAACAATGGCCAACGGGCAAAATAAGCAGGTTCTGCTTAAGACCGCCATCACGGCTTTTGGGGCGTCTCATTCCGCCGTCCCGACCAAAGGTTTCAGTATGGTTGCCGTGGCGACGGACAATACCGGGAACGGAACGTTTTATCTCAACGGCCATCCGAATGGAACGTTCTCCGGGCACGATTCCTTTACCCAGCCCATCTGGTTCATCGGAGCAGCCGCCACCGGTCCCGGTGCAACACCAGCGGAATTCTTTCGCGGCGACATCACCGAATTGCGAGTGTACAGCGGCGTACTTAGCCCTCGGCGAATCAAGGCGTTGGCCGCCTTCTTCGAGAAAATGTATGTCGGAAATCATTGAGGAATACCTTTTATGCGCCTTCCCGTAATGACGAATCACCAGTTCCAAAAGTTTCTCCACACACCGATGGTTATCCTGACGGCATGTATTGGTCTGTTGTTCTTCGGCCAGAATCTGCTGGCGGCGACAAACCTTGGCCCGGCGGCGCTGGTAAATCCTTTCATCGGCACTGCCGATGGCGGTAACACTTATCCGGGCGCGGTGGTGCCGTTCGGCATGGCTTCGATCAATCCTATTGCGTCCAAGTTGATGATTGGCGGATATGGTTACAATCGGAAACGATACCGTGGCTTCGCCATGAATATGATGAGTGGGACGGGAGCATTGAACTATGGTGATGTCCTATTCACCGCGACCACCGGGCCCGTGCGCGTCCAACAAAAACAATGCAGATTTACATTCAGCCATCAGGATGAACGGGCCATTCCCGGCTATTACCGGGTGCTCATGAAACCTTGGGGAATTAAGGCTCAGCTTACCGCAACCACACGCTGCGGCATGGTGAAGTTCACCTTTCCGGCCGGTTTGCGGAGAAACATTCTGCTTCCCATCGGTTTGGCCAATACGCCCGTTGCAGCCAGTAAGGTCCAAATCGTCGGTGATCGGACGTTAACGGGATTCGTTTCCTCGCAGGCCTTCTGTGGAATAAAAAGAAATGTTGCCGTTTATTTTGCCATGCAGTTCAGCCGCCCCTTCGAGACGCATGGGACCTGGAAGAACCATACCGTCATGCACGGAGATTCCTCCGTAACGCAAGGCCCCAAGCACGGTAATATCGGGGCCTATGTATCCTGGCCCGCGATCTCCCGACAAACCGCCATTCGGGTTCGGGTGGGCATATCCTACGTGAGTATCAACGGTGCGATCCGTAATCTTAAAGCAGAAATGCCGAGTTGGAAATTCTTCACCTACCGCGCTGCGGCGTTGCGGAAATGGAACAAGGCGCTAAGTGTTATTCAGGTGCGTGGCGGTTCGGCGGCGCATCGCACAATTTTCTATACGGCACTCTATCATGCGCTGCTAATGCCCAATGTATTCGATGATGTGGATGGCCGATACGTTGGCTTTGACGGTAAAATTCATCATGTCCCCACCAGCCATAAACACATTTACGCCAATTTTTCGGGCTGGGATATTTATCGCAGTGAAATTCCACTCCTGACCATTTTGGAGCCGCAACGGGTTGCGGATATGGCGCAGTCGCTGGTGGAGATGTATAAACAACAGGGATATATGGATCGCTGGCCGGAGGCCAACGTCTCCACCGGGGTGATGAATGGCAACCCGTTGACGATTGCCCTGGTGAGTATCTGGAACGCCGGCGTCCATAACTTTAATGTGAAAACCGCATGGAAAGCGATGTTGCGGCAAACCGTGGTCCGCAACTCCGCCGATTGGTGCGTGGGACAAGGACAAGGGCCATTGTGGCCGCATACCTATAGTCCCAACGGGGTATCACGCTGGCACAATCAGGCACCTGGGCCATACCAGGGTGTGTGGCGGGAGAAGCATGGCGCGGCCATTGCCGCGAATACCAACGTTGCAACGGCGGAAGAGTACGATATTGCCTTTGCCGCGCTGGCGCAATTCGCCAAAGAATTTCACAAGACGGGACTCGCCGCCTACCTCGCCCAGCGGGCACTGGGCTACCGCACGCTCTATAATCCGGCCACCGGCTTTATGCAGGGAAAAACGGCGATGGGAGCCTGGCGAAAAATGACGAGGAAACGGCGGGATCAATATGACTTCAGTTTTTACTGTGAAGGCTCCGCATGGGAATATCTATGGCTGGCACCGCAGGATGTCCGGGGGCTTATTGAACTGCTGGGTGGCGACCGACGATTTACGGTGCGGCTGCAACACTTTTTTAACGCCGGTCATTACGATCCCACCAACGAGCCGGACTTGGAGGCACCTTGGGAGTTTGACTACGCCCGCTATCCCTGGCTTACGCAGAAATATGTCGCCCAAGTGGCGGATAAGGCATTTACCGATGCTCCTGGCGGCCTGGCCGGTGGCGGAAATGATGACTGTGGGGAAATGAGCGCATGGTATGTATTAACGCAACTGGGTATCTATCCGGAATTTCCGGGGCGGCCGGAGTTTGTCATCTCCACGCCACGGTTTAAGCACATAGTCATCCGTCTGCGAGCACCCTACAAAGGCCGACAATTTATCATCAACGCGCCCGGAGCCGGCGGAAAAAACATGTACATTCAATCCTCTACGCTCAATGGCCAAACGCTGAATCGTCCCTGGCTGTCGGAATCGGTAATTACCAACGGTGGCGTGTGGGATATGCGGGTGGGTCCCCATCCGAATAAGGCTTGGGGTTCCGCTGGCGACGCACGGCCCTGGTCAATGTCCACCGGGGCGGCGGCACACGTTAGAAAGTAAGGCGCTTATAAACCGTTTACGTCTGTGGGACCAAGCGTCCAAAGACATGTTGAAGGGTTAGAAAATGTTCGGTTGGCACAGTGTGGATGGTCGAGGTGTGATGGTGGCGGAAGCCGTGGGGACACCACCCACAGGCAGCGGCACAAGCCGAAGAAGTTTCCTTTTGATGACAGCGGCGGCGGCGACACTGGGCGCTGTGCCGGGATGCACAGTATCAGAGAGACTCCCCTCCGTCTCGGAGCCGGGTATCGTTGACCGCGTCGACTTGGGCGATTCTCGCAATTGGCATGCCCGGCACATCACCGGCGGCACGCCCATAGTGGATTACAACTGGAAAGTCGGTGAAAGGGTCATTCCCATGCGCGGCCCCGGTATTATACAAAATGGGACACCATTGGCCTTGCGGCTGCATAATCGCGGCCATGCCGGGGATCTGACGCTGGTTCTGCGGGAGTTCCGTACTGAAAACGACGGTCACGTCGCTTATCTCGTGGAAGTTAATGGACGGGCCATTGCGTTTCGTAATCGGAAATTTTATGGGGATGGTCCAACGACCGCGTTTATCGACATTCCAGATGAATTGGCTGGCGCATCGGAATTGCGTGTCAGGCTTATCAACAAGTGCGATGTGCCGATCCATTTTGCCCAGGCCATTGTGTATTCCGATGTGGAAGCCTTTGCCCGGCGCGAAAGATTGGTGCAGCCAATATACCTGGCTCCCACCATTGAGAATTTGGATCCGGGGATATTCGCCAAAATTCGCAGCCTGTTCCCGAAGCGCCAGGACATGACGCTGGGCTATTGTGTGCCGACGTTAGCCGTGGCCGATTGGCCGCCTGCCGACCAATTGGCATACCTGAAGCAGGCGATTGCGATGTCGTGGCGTTTTGATATGCCGTTGGAGATACAGGCGATCACCTGGTGGGCCGGTACGCCTTCAGGATTTGACGGCGTGGGCGGGCGTTGGTACGACCCAACCTATCAGCAGGTCACCTACTGGCCTAAAATGCGGGAATATGGGCTCTCGGTACCGAATATGTGGAGCAATGTTCCCTGGCTTACCGTGCGCAATGACCGGTTGAACACCTATAAATCCGGTGCCTTTTGGCAGTTCGGCACGATGCTCCGGGGGCTGCCGGAGGCCGACGCCAAGCGTATATTCAGCGTGGTATTGGATAATGAGGTAACATACTGGTGCGCCGGGGATCCCGGTGAACCGGCCGGAGTCGAAGGTGATTTTAACCCATGTATGGTGGCGGCGGCGAAAGCCGTAGGCGTGAATTTAAATCCGGAACACGGCGAAAGCCATGCCGCCAGGCATTTCCTGCGACAAAGCCTGCTATATTACAATAACCAGATGAACGCGGCCATACGCAAAGGACTTGCACCATCGCCGATTGCGGATCGTGTATATACGCATACATATATAGCTAACGTTGGCGGCTTGTTTGATAACTTGATGGATGCGGCCAAGGTGGGCGTATTGAAATATGGCCGGTTCGGCGGCGAATGGGCGGATATTTTTCGCGACATGGCGTTGCTGGAACAGTTCCGGGAAATTGGCGTCCCCGCCGGGGTAAATCGAGAATGCGGCAGCAGCCTTCCGGAGGACGTCGTGCGTGATGTCCATGCCGCGTATGCCGGTGGATGCAGCTATCTGACATTGTTTAATGCGTCAGTGACGCAACTTAGTCAGATCACGCCGTCGTTGAAAGCTGGATGGGGAGAATTTCGGCCGCAGCCGTGGCGGCCGACACTTTTCCGCCGCGATTATCGCAATCCCAAACGCAACGACAACGCGAATGCTGTTGCTGTTGAGGCCGGGCCGGACATCGTCTTGCGCGATTGGCCAGGCGGCGGCAAACATTTATACGCGACACCGTTAAACACGACCACCCGTCTGCTGCTGTGTTTTGAGAGCCAACAACTGACAGGTCGGGACACATTTGGCAAAATACTTCTTTCCTATACCGCGAGAGCTTTTGTTTTTCGCCAAAACAGCACCGCCGGCCGCCTGACCGTATACGCCGGTACCAGCCGTAGCAATCTTCGTAAGGTTGATCAGATGGTCAACAGTGGAATTGCCACCCGCCAGGTGGATATAAGCGGCGTTGCTGAAAATTCCGATAAATTGTGGGTGGCCTATGACTTTCATCCGTCCGGCCTGCCGTCGTGGGTATGCCTGTTCAGTGTGGCGTTGGAACAAAAATGGCCGGGAAATCTGGAGGAACTATGCGCATCGAATCGCAGTTATGGCGGCGACCGCTTACGGGCGGAGGCCAGCCTGGTGGGTTGGCGGGCCGATGCGCATTGGAGTCTCACGTTGGCGAATTCAATTCCGCGCCGCACGTTAAGCGCTCAAGAGCGTCACCAACGGACCTTGGCTGAACAGTTATTTACGTCCGGATCCTACCGTAAAGCCAATGACCTGGCGCAAGTTATCTGGCGGCGGCATGTAGCCCCGGCGGAACCGCCACCGGCACAGTGGCTGCCGCAGCCGGCGTACCGAACGGTAATGGGCGAGTGCGGCGGAGTGAACGGTGGAAATCTCAACTATGACCCCTACGATGGCATCGCCGTTCCACCGCTGATGGTCAGTCCACAGGCGCAGATTAATATTAGCGAAAATGGCCAACCGGAGGCCTCCATTCCCTTGGCCGATCTGCTCCCTGGTGACGACGTGACGATCACTATCGAAAATTCCGTGGCGACACGTATCCTCGCGCGCCGGGGTTTTGCCACGGCGAAGATCGTCGGTTTGACCCCCATAACGCCCTATCAACTTCCCCTGGTCACGTTGGAGCACCAGCCACCAAGGCCATTGGGCGAACCGGCCATGGTGCGGGATGCCACGGGAAAAGTGTGGCACGACAACAGTTGGTTCAAGGTCGGGCCGTTACCCTTCCGCATCGGCGAACGCGTTTTCGCCCGGTGGAATCCCAAAACCGACCGTCTTTTGGAAAT
>JAJYGE010000093.1 GCA_021785155.1 Planctomycetota bacterium | reverse complement strand
GGAAGTGTTTGATGATCGCGTGCATGATGAAGTATTCAAAGGCAAGCTCCGCAGTGACGGTTGGATGCGCGTGCATCGCACGGCACATGAGTTGGGTATTAAAACCAATGCCACCATTCTTTATGGGCATGTTGAAACCCGGGCCGAACGCGTGCGACATTTAATCAAATTGCGCGAATTACAGGATGATGCGCCGGGCTTTCAGTGCATTATTCCTCTCTCCTTTATTCCCGATGGCAGTGAATTGGGCCACCTGCCCGGCAACACGGGGCTGGAAGATATGAAAATGCTGGCAATTTCTCGTCTCATGCTGCCGAATTTTCCGCATGTCAAAGCCTTCTGGATTATGCAAAGCATGAAACTTTCGCAGGTCAGTTTAAACTTTGGTGTTGATGATCTTGATGGCACAGTGGTCTGGTATGACATCACCAAGCGTGAAGGCGGATCAGGTAACAAGCATCAGGAGCAGACGGTAGAAGACCTCCGCCGCCTGGTGGTGGAAACCGGCTATATCCCCGTCGAACGCGACACACTGTATCGACGCGTAATCCGCAATGGCAGCGATTGGCATGTTGCGGAATAACTATGGGAGCTGCGGCAATACGGAATTTGGGTCATCATTGTTTCGACCTGCACCTTAATCCAATGGCGTTCCAAAATCCCGATCGAGCTTTCAGGATCTCTTGAACCCATACGACAGGTGGTGCATCAAATTAAACCCATTACCACCCGACTTTAAAGAGTTCTTATAGGCCTGGAAACCCCCCGTGGTTCAATAATCCGTGGCGGCTTGGCTTAATCGAAACCCTTAAGTGTGGGTGACACGCAGTACAACGGCCCGGCGTGCCGGTTAACACGCTGTGCGATATGCGGTAACATGCTGCCTAAGTAAAAATGGAGAATGTGATTGCGGCCGATAAAAATTAACGCCGATAAACCGGACCTCTGGAAAGCCGATGTGGCGGCTTCGGTTGATCAGTTTAACCGGTGGTTTCTGGCTTTTGCACCGGAGGCCTTCCGATCCACGCGTCGGCAGACGACAGAGCAGGTCAAGAAGACTATGGCAACCACCAACGATCTCCGAGATCTGAACTTTGAAATGCTTTCGGCAAACGCCGGTTGCCTACCGACGCTCCGTATGTGTACCGCTCCGCCGCTGGCCGTTGACCGCCTTATCGGCCTTTCCGGCGTTGGAAGAACCTTGGTCAGACGTATGGAGCAGGGAAAGCTCCCGGGACGCATAAAATCCGCATTGCTTTCGAAACAACTGGAGTCGGTATGCCGTGTTTTAATTACGCTTCTTGATCGTGAAATATTCTCATGGCTTGAAAACGGTGGCAGCCCCACGGCATAGGAGCGTGATCGCGCGGCAACAATTGTTGCGGATCGTCTCTGCAGTGCTGTATCCAATCTCATTGTGCGAAATGCGCAAGAGCGCCGCCAACTCAACGCAATAGGCCAGTTTCTAGAAGCACGGGGATATAGAAGACACGCCCGCCCATCTGGAGAACCTTTGCGGGAGATGGAGCCCGGAACCTATACATTTCGCTCAAATATTTCAGTAGGAAAGGCTGTCAGGTTGAATATTCCCGTCGATGTCTTGATCCAACCAAGGAATTTAAGGAAAGGGCATTTGCCGGTGCTCGTGGAGGCGAAATCCGCTGGCGATTTCACCAACACTAACAAACGCCGCAAAGAAGAGGCGACCAAAATTCGGCAACTTCAAGCAGCGTATGGTACGGACGTGGCATTCATCCTTTTCCTTTGTGGATATTTCGGAAGCGACTACCTGGGCTACGAGGCGGCCGAGGGGATTGATTGGGTTTGGGAACACCGCATTGACGATTTGCTGAAATTGGGGATTTAAATGATTGCGCAAACGGATAACTCTGTGGAGCTGCGAAGGCAGGCAATGCAAGCCAATTTTGACCGGCAACAATCAAGTGCCGACCGCAACCGCCTCGGCCAATTTGCAACACCCCGTGCCTTGGCGATAGAGATCACCGAGCAGTTGGCGGCTTTACTTCCCATTGAAACATTTCCCATCCGTTTTGCCGATCCTTCCATCGGACTGGGAAGTTTTTTCTCCGCCGCTCTCTCTATATTCGGGCGGCAAAGAATTGCCAGCGCCATGGGCATTGAAATTGACGCCGCATTATGTCATGCCGCTCGCGATATCTGGGCCGACACCGGTCTGGCCGTGGTGTGTGAAGATTTTACTCGATTTGTTGCCAGTACGATGTGCCCGTCGGCACCTAATATCGTTTTGGCAAATCCGCCCTATGTGCGCCACCACCATATCGAGCGGCGGGAGAAGGAACGTCTTCAGGCGTTGGTGCTCGAAAGAACCGGCGTTAAGGTTAGCGGCCTGACTGGCTTGTATGTCTACTTCCTGCTTCTTACTACATCGTGGATGGAAGAGGGCGGTCACGCTGGCTGGCTGATTCCGTCGGAATTTATGGATGTTAATTATGGTGCTGCGCTCAAGACTTTTCTCTTAAATAGCGTGTCCCTGATTCGTGTGCATCGCTTCGATCCTCGCAACCCTCAGTTTAAAGACGCAATGGTTTCTTCAGCGGTACTGTTTTTCAAAAAGACGGCGCCCGGAGCTGACCACACCGTGCAATTCACTTTTGGAGACTCGCTTGTACATCCGGCTGCAACAGAAACCATAAGCCGGTGTCGCTTGATAAATGCTCGAAAATGGACGGCTTATCCGCAATCAAGGAACCAAGAATGCACCAGCCATGTCGCCAGCGGCGGTACTACCCTTGGAGATTTTTTCCGAATTAAGCGGGGCATCGCAACCGGCGGCAACAAATTTTTTATTATTGACCGTGCCGATGCCCATAAACGCGGTATCCCCACCCAATTTCTGCGTCCTATTTTGCCCAGCCCACGTCAGCTTCAGCCTACCGTCATTGAGGTGGACGGCGATGGTTTTCCTAATTTGCCGGGCCAACTTGTCCTTATCGACTGCGATGTCCCCGAGCCACTCGTGGAGTTGCGCTATCCGGCGCTCTGGAGGTACTTATCCGGCCCGGATTCGCTTGTTGTTAGAAATGGCTACCTGGTTGGGAAGCGTTATCCCTGGTACGCACAGGAGCAACGTGATCCGGCACCCTTCCTCTGCACATATATGGGCCGAGGATCCGATGAAAACAAACCGTTCCACTTTATCTGGAATCGCTCGCAAGCTGTAGCCACAAATCTTTATCTCATGCTCTACCCCCGTGGTAATCTTGCTGCGATACTGCGCCGCCAACCGGAAATGGCATCCGAGGTTTTCAAGATGCTTGGGGACATCCCTGGCCATGAATTGCGTGGTGAGGGCCGAGTCTATGGTGATGGCCTGCATAAAATTGAGCCAAAGGAGTTGGCGCGAATTTCGGCCGACTCTTTTATCCGGCGTTGGCCGGAACTGGCCACCGGCACGCAGGAACAATACTCATTGTCATTATTCCGTTGAATCGGTCAGCATGACTATCTCGGAACCTCCGGAAGTCAGCAAACTGGTCTGCTCCCGGAGTGTCGGGGTACCGAGTCGCCAAAATCACAAAAAATAGGTCAAGCAGCATCACGGTGAACGAAACATCCGTGGCTCCAAGTGCTTGGCATATATGGACCTTAAAATGGCGGCACTCCGACAATAGTCGCATAAAAATCTTGGCGCGCCGGAACGAAGAACGGCGCACGTTATCGGACAACGTGCCAACCACAGCATTCGCAAATAAGAACACACGAACTTTTTCATAGCATTGGTGGCATGTTTTTAGTAAATGCCTGATCACGAAATACAAAGGTGAACGGTAATAAAAAGCCGATTTTTTGCTTGACATCTCTTCATACCGCATTAAACTAAACTGGTTCTCTCATGTAGCGCTGACTGCTTCGGTTGTTGCAATGCGCGAACACACACAAGTAATCGCATCCGCAATTTTTGCGAATGCATCGTGGTCCGCGATAGATCGGATTCGATCTGGTTGGTTGGACTGGGGTTCGTTTCTTCCCTTTCGGGAAAGTGGAGTTTTTATGTTCGCCAAATTTATTGGTCGTTTTCCCCGTACCGCGTATCTATCCAGTGGCTCGTCCCTGTTTTTCGCAGCGGCCTTTGCCGCAACTGTGGCAGGTGTTGCGGGTATGGCAGCACCGGCCCACGCACTGATTATCGTGCCTACATTTGACAGTACATTCACGAGCTATTCGCCGTCAAACACTGCTGCTTACGAGGCCGATATCAATAATGCCATAACCGCCATTGACAGTTACATTGCCAACCCCGTCACGGTTAACATTGATTTTAAAAACATGAGTTCCGGCCTTGGGCAAAGCAACACCTATTTTAACGCCTTGGGGTACTCCACTTATGTTTCCAATCTTCAGAGCAACGCGACACCCTCAACTTACCAGACGACTGCCGACGCCACACTGCCTGGAAGCAACCCGGTTCCCGGAAATAGCAGCACCAATGTTGATCTCACACTGCCGCTGCTGCGGGCTTTGGGGGAACCTTCTGGAGTCACCACAGGCTACGACAGCACTATTTCGCTAAATTTAAGTAGCATGAATCTCAATAGAACCAGTACACAAAATTCCGGTAAATACGATCTCCAGGCGGTCGCCGCACACGAGATCGACGAAGTTCTGGGTATCGGTGGAGCCGGATCAAACCTGAATTCCAGCAGCTATCAAACCAGCCCCATCGGCCCGCTGGATTTATTCCGCTTCAGTGCCGATGGTACCAGAAGTTACAATCCCAGCACGAGCATATCCTCCTATTTTTCAATTAACGGGGGACAAAGCAACCTGGTGTATTTTAATCAGAATGGCAGCACGGATTCTTCCGATTTCGGCGATTGGGGCAACGGCGTTGTCCCTGCGCAAGCGCAGCCGAACAATCCACCGCAGGTGCAGGACGCCTATGGGGATCCGGGCATTGCCGGTCCAAATCTCGGTCCAAATGAACTGGTCGCACTAAATGTGGTGGGCTGGAACCTGACTTCGGCCGGCTTGGCAGCGGTGCCGGAGCCGGCAACCTGGGGCCTTTTGGCTATCGGAGCCATCGGACTACTCGCACGTCGTCGAAGGCTGCCTTCCAATCCAGTGTGAATGCGATAAAGTCTCTCCAATGCTTTTTTTGAAAGCCCTTTGACGTTCATATCAGAGGGCTTTTTATTGGGTTTGATTATTTTAAAATCGGGCCGGGGCCGGAATTACTCCGACTTGGGCTGATAGCCGACGGCGTATCGGTAAAAAATGCGCGAAATTCGGCGCCCCAGGATCGCGACCATGTCGGCCTCGACGGTCTGTGGGCTTTGGCTTACGGCCGTGGAGGTGGGAATACGGGCGGTTATGGACGCTCCCGGTGAACCCGTTTTTGGCCAGAGGCGTTTGCCGTTTTCATCCACAACTTTTACCATCGCATCAGCGCTGCCTTTGGTCAGTTGGCCCGCACTTTCGAGCGTGATGTCAAAGCGTTTGACGTAAACATAAATCACATCATTGGCGTTGACCGCATGGGCGATATCCGCAATTCCCATGGAGTGGTACTGCTCCGGGTTGCGCCGCTGCAAAGCCACAATGCGGTAGGCCGGTACAAATCTGTCGGCACATTTGTGCTTATACAGGGTTTGATTTACCAGCGTCATCAATGTGGCCATGGCATGAATGCTTAACTGGCTGTTGGCGGAAGTATCGATAAGCACCAGAATGCGATTCTTATTCGGCAGTTTATAAAGCGCCGCATGAGAGCCGTTGCCGGCAAAAAGATAAGCCAATTCACAACCGCCCAGACAAAAAGCCGTCGTGATTATCAGCGTGGCCAGTAAAGTCGCTTTGAGATTAAATGCTTTAATTCGCATAGCCATTGCCTCGATTATGCCATGTGTAAAAGCAGCGTGCCAGCATTGTGCTGAATCGCTGCAAAGTATTCATACGTACCGTATTGGCATCGGTGTTATATCCCGGCAGTGGCCCGCTTTTTGGCCATTTGGCGTCAATATTGGTGTGAAACACTTCGCCGTCGCCTGGAATGTTCATATTATAAACGGCGACATGGGCGGCAATATCCCCTTGCAGAACGTAATTGGTCTCTTGGGCATGTACGGTGTAATTGAGTAATTCAATGTAAAGCACGCGCGAAACCCCGAAGTGCTTGCCGATGGTTTTAATGGGTAAAACATCCCAGTTGGGATTGGCGTTCTGGTAATTCAACACCAGGTGATAATCAAGAATATGCGCTTTTGGAAGATGTGTTTTAAGCGTCGCGGAGACAAATGCGGAAACTTCCTGCTGCGCCTGCGGATAGGTGAACATGGTTGAGGCATCTTCATATACCACAATGGCCACGCTCTGTTTTTTCAACCCGCGGTATTGCGGCTTTACCGCAACGCCCATGGTGTTTTCAGCCGCCAATCCAAGAAATGCGCAGCCGCCCATTCCCATGGACAACACCAGTATGGCCAACACCACAACCGCCCCGGTTGATTGCATTGGTTTGCCGCATCGACGTATATGAAAAGCAATGTTCATTCATTTTTCCTGGCTATGAAATACCCGTCATGCCTGAATCTTCCGCACACGGACCGGTTTTTTAATCCGCTTTACGCACGCCAAAGTTCCGCCAAGTGAGGATTCTACCCGTGGTGACGGAACCATGCACTCATAATAAGAATTTTATATCCCCATGCACCCAATATGATCGCCGTTGCGCCAATCAGAATTTTCCACCAGTTCCATGCGAACCAGAAAAACGACGGCCCATACCATTTTCCGGTGGTCACAGCCAAGCCACCGACAATCACGCCCGCCACGGCCAGAAATCCGACCATTGCTCCACCGGGCTGTGTTGCCAGAGCTGTGAGCCATTGTCCATGGGCCACATGGGATACCGCCGTCGTGTAGCCGCACGTCGGGCAGGGCCAGCCATATTCGGTATAAAATCCGCAGGGGGGCAGGCCCAGTTGCGTATGTGTTGCCAAACCCTTGGGGCTGGGATTCAGATACAGGCCAATTCCCAGCATCGGTATAAACATCAACAGCAGAAACCCGGACCACAGGCGAATGCGATGCCGATACGCCCATGCGTATGGACCACTTAATCCAACAAGAAATTCAGGTTGTTCGACCACCTGCGACATGGCACAGATTATACAAGACTTGCCTGTGGACAAACAATCCTCATGCAAGAGCGCCGTGGTGGCCCGGCTAATTGTAAGGACGCTAATTTTCATGATATCGGAGGTCCGAATGATAAGCAAGCGCGCGGATGACATGGATTTATGGCAATAGGTGGCACAGTTTAATAACTAGGGACAGTCGCCTGTTATTTTGGGCATTCAGACGGGTTTGCCGAAACGTTGTTCTGCGGTATAATCCAACTTTGTATTTCGGATAAAGGAATCGT
>JAJYGE010000138.1 GCA_021785155.1 Planctomycetota bacterium | reverse complement strand
TCGCTCCGTCAGTTGTCCGCCCTCTTCATAGCCGACATAACCCGGAGGCGCACCAATCAGACGGCTGACATTATGCTTCTCCATATATTCAGACATGTCAATCTGAATAAGTGAAGCCTCATTTCCGAACATGAATTCCGCGATAGCCTTTGGAAAGCAGGTTTTACCAACACCGGAAGGCCCAAGGAAAAGAAATGTTCCCATGGGACGATTGGGATCCTTCAAACCGGAACGGGCGCGACGGATGGATCGTGAAACAGCTTTGATCGCGTCATCCTGGCTGATAACGCGCCGATGCAATTCAGTCTCCAATTCCAGCAATCGTGAGGCCTCGGCCTTTTCCAGACGGGTCAGCGGAACGCCGGTCATTTTGCTGACAACTTCGGCCACCGTTTCCTCATCCACCACGCCATCGACTTCCTTGGCTTGCTCGCGCCATTTCTTCTGTTCTTCATCCTTCTTGCGGCGCAACGCCTCGGCCTGATCGCGCAGTTCGGCGGCGCGCTCATAGTCGGCATTTTTGACCGCCTCATCTTTTTCAATGGTCAGGCGCTCAATTTGATCTTCAATTTCCGTGAGATTCGGCGGCTTGGTCATGCTTTTCAGACGAATGCGGGCACCAGCCTCATCAATGACATCAATGGCCTTGTCCGGCAGACAGCGGCCTGTGATGTAGCGGGTGGAAAGCTCAACCGCCGAGCGCAAAGCCTCATCCGTGATCTGCACGCGGTGATGGGCTTCATAGCGATCACGCAGGCCGCGGAGAATTTCCAAGGCTTCTTCCTTGCTGGGTGGTTCGACGATAACGGTCTGGAACCGGCGTTCCAAGGCCCCATCCTTTTCCACGTATTTCCGGTATTCATCCAGCGTGGTGGCACCGATCACCTGAATTTCGCCGCGGGCCAGAGATGGCTTCAGCACGTTACTGGCGTCGATGGCCCCTTCCGCCCCGCCAGCCCCAACCAGCGTATGCAACTCATCAATAAACAAGATGACATTTTTAGCTCTTCGCACCTCGTTCATGACGGCCTTGATGCGCTCTTCAAATTGACCGCGATACTTCGTGCCGGCAACCATCATGGCCAGATCCAATACAACGATGCGCTTATCAACGAGAATCTCCGGCACATCGTTGCCGATGATTTTCTGGGCCAGCCCCTCCACAATCGCGGTTTTTCCAACACCGGCTTCACCCAGCAGCACCGGGTTGTTTTTGGTGCGGCGGCAAAGAATCTGTATCACCCGCTCAATTTCATTGTTTCGGCCAATCACCGGGTCCAAACTGCTTTCACGGGCAAGCTCCGTCAAATCGCGCCCAAAGGAGTCCAGCGCCGGCGTGCGTGATTTGGATTTGCTTTCCTTGTTTTCCGTGGAACCTTCACTTTCCACCCCGGCCCCCAGCAGGTTCAGAACTTCCTCGCGGACTTCTTCCAGTTTCAGGTTCAGGTTCATGAGAACCTGGGCCGCCACGCCATCACGTTCACGCAGCAGCCCCAACAGCAGGTGTTCGGTGCCGACGTAGTTGTGACCAAGGTTGCGGGCTTCTTCAATGGCGTATTCAATGACCTTCTTGGCGCGCGGCGTCTGGGGCAGCTTGCCCATGGTCACCATATCGGGACCGCTCTTGACGAGCTTCTCGACTTCCAGCCGGACTTTACGCAAATCAATGTCGAGATTTTTAAGAACCGTCGCCCCTACGCCGGATCCCTCCTTCACCAGTCCCAGCAAAATATGCTCGGTGCCGATGTATTCATGGTTAAATCTCTGGGCTTCCTGATTGGCCAAAGCCATTACCTTACGGGCGCGATCTGTAAAACGTTCGTACATAAATTCTCCTGGGGAAGCCCTCCGCCCTAATAGACGGATATTTGCAACCCGGTGAATTCTACGGATAGCGGTACACTATAATCAAGTACCACCGGTGGAAATAGTCAAAATACCGCGATTCACACTCATTAATATCGGCACAAATAAAGGAACCGCGTGAGATTTTGTAAACGCGATTTTTCGGTGCCCTATCCAGTTATCACCACGGGTTAAGGAAAAAGGGCCGATCCCTGCGGATCGGCCCTTGGCAGTTCAGCAGTACCATTTCGCCGATGGCTTATTTGATAAACAGCATCTCGCGATATGTCGGCAGCGGCCAGAGTTCATCTGAAACAACGGTCTCCAGATGATCGCCGATATGGCGCACCCCGTTCATCGCCGGAATCAGCTTGTCCAAGGAGTACTTGGCATGCGACAGTGTATCGCCAGCGGCATGATGCTCAGAAAGATGCGTGAGGGCATCGGTCTTCTTCTGCATTTCGCTGATGGATGCGGAAAGTTCGGTGAGCATCTTTTCCTGTTCGGCCAACGATGCCGCCGGAACACCCGCCGCCTTGGCGGAACCGATGGACTTGGCTACATTCTTCTGATATTCCAGCGCCGCTGGAATAATCATGGTCTTGGCGATCACCGTGGTCATCTGCACTTCGATATTGATCGTCTTGACGTATTTTTCCAGATAGATTTCATAGCGGCTGTGAACTTCACGTTCGCTAAGCACCTTGTACTTGCCGAACAGTTCAATGGATTCCTTCGAGATCAGATGCGGAACCGCGTCCACAGTGGTTTTGAGATTCGGCAGACCGCGCTTTTCGGCTTCCTTGTGCCATTCTTCGGCATAGTTGTTACCGTTGAAAATCACGCCTTTATTTTCTTTGATAATAGCGGCCAGAAGTTCCTGCACCGACTTATTGAAGTCTTTACCGGCCTTGTGATCCGCTTCCAGCCGACTTGCAATGTAATCAAGCGATTCGGCGACAATCGTGTTGAGCACGGTGTTGGGCGTGGCCACGGACTGCCCCGAAGACACGGCGCGGAATTCAAACTTATTGCCGGTGAAGGCAAATGGCGAAGTACGATTCCGGTCACCGGCATCACGCGGCAACTTGGGCAGTACGGTCACGCCGACTTCCATGTGGCCGCCCTTTTTGGTGCTCTTGGCACCACCGGCTTCAATCTGCGTGATGATGTCCTGCAACTGATCGCCAAGATAAATGGAGATAATCGCCGGTGGCGCTTCATTGGCACCCAGGCGATGATCATTGCCGGCGGAGGCGATCGCCACCCGCAGCAGTGCGGCATGTTTGTTGACCGCGCGGATCACCGCCGCACAGAACACCAGAAACTGGGCATTTTCATGCGGTGTTTCACCAGGGTTCAACAGGTTTTCACCCGTATCGGAGGACATGGACCAGTTATTGTGCTTACCGGAACCATTGACTCCGGCAAACGGTTTTTCATGCAGCAGACACGCCAGACCGTACTTCTCGGCCACCCGACGCAGCGTTTCCATGGTGAGCATCTGATGGTCGTGGGCAAGATTGCTGTTTTCGAAAATCGGGGCGATTTCGTATTGCGCCGGTGCCACTTCATTGTGGCGGGTTTTTACCGGCACGCCCAGTTTGTAGAGTTCCTGTTCCGCTTCCAGCATGCAGGCCAGAACACGCTCAGGAATGCTGCCAAAATAATGGTCTTCCATTTCCTGGCCTTTCGGCGGCTTGGCACCGAACAGTGTGCGTCCGGCATTGATCAAGTCCGGACGGGCAAAATAGAAGTTGCGGTCAATAAGGAAATATTCCTGCTCCGGCCCGACAGTGGTAAATACTTTGGTGGCGGTGTTGTTGCCAAAAAGCTTCAACACACGCATGGCCTGATGAGAAAGCGCTTCCATGGAACGCAGCAGGGGCGTTTTTTCATCCAGAGCTTCCCCAGTCCAGGATACGAAAGCGGTCGGAATGACCAGAGCCGTGCCGTTGGGGTTTTCCAGAATATAAGCCGGGCTGGTGGGATCCCAGGCGGTGTAGCCGCGGGCTTCAAACGTCGCGCGAATACCGCCGGATGGAAAGGATGAGGCATCCGGTTCACCTTGCACAAGTTCCTTGCCGGAAAATTCCAGCATCGCCCCGCCGTCATCAGTAGGCGCGACAAAACTGTCATGCTTTTCGGCCGTGACACCGGTCAGCGGATGAAATATATGCGTGTAGTGGGTAGCACCCTTTTCAACCGCCCAATCGCGCATGGCCGCCGCGACAACATCCGCGATGGAGGGGTCAAGCGCCAGCCCTTTTTTAATGGTCTGCTGAAGCTTTTTGAACACCGGCTTGGGCAGACGTGCTTTTTGTACCTCTTCATTAAATACATTACTGGCGAAAATTTCCTTGACGCTTTTTTCCTTAAAATTCACACGGGGAGGAATGGTCCGGAAATTGGTTAATGCGACAACCGCCGCATGACGAGCATTTGATGCACCCATAACTGACAGGCTCCTGTAAAAAAGGGACTCACAACTATTATCCGCCGGAATAAACAATGCGGCTCCTTTCGGGAAAGGCGATGATTTTACCCGACACCGCAAAACTCGCAAATACACACCATCAGAACCCGGAGGCGAACCCGGAAATTCAGGGAATTCCGAGCATTTCCATGACGCCGGTTTTATGGCAAAGAATTGAACATCCTCCAATCGAACAGTCCATCGACCCCGAAAGCGAAATATCGCCACAAGCGACGTTCCGTGCGCATGATGCTGATTAAAGCATCAAAGCAACCTTACGCCTGATTATAATGCAACTCGCGTGCCGATGCTTAAATCGGCATTTAGTTCCTCTTCGTCTGCCCAATTTAACGGCATGTCAGAATTGCCATGATCGTTACCGCCTTTTTTTTAGGCAATTGCCCCCACCCGCTCCTTAACCTTTGCTTATTGTTTGCGTTCCAATGCCGCCTCTGCCGCCACGCGCATTATTCTCAGCGGTGCCGCCGCGCCGGTAAATCCTTCAAACTGCACCACGGCCTGGCGCAGGAACATTTCCAGCCCTTCAATCGTCTTTGCGCCCCGTTGAGCCGCAATGTTCAGCAATCGTGTTTGTCGCGGATTATATACCGTATCAAAAACCACCATTGATGAATGAATAACATCTGGATTCTCAAGGGCAATGGCCTTCACATCGGGTGCCATGCCCGCAGGCGTACAGTTAATTAAGATATGACAACCCCTTGGGGAAAATTCATCCAGTTGTGCCGCCGATACCTGCCCGGATTTACCATTAAACTCGAATGCCAGCGCCTGTGCCCGCCTGGCTGTACGATTGCAAACCACCACCGTAGAGCCTAATGATGCAAAACCCGCCACGATCGCGCGTGCCGCACCGCCCGCCCCCAGAACCGCAATTCGCTTTTGCGCCAGATCCGTCAAGTTCCAACCCGTGCCGGCACGCACCGCTTCAATCGCCCCGAACCAATCGGAATTCGTGCCGCTGACAGGGCCATGGGCGGGAAAATAGAGCGTATTGATCGCACCAAAGCGAACGGACGTGTCATCCAGCATACCACCCCGGCATTCCACATATCGCGCCGCATGGGCCTTATGCGGGATGGTGACACTTACGCCACGGAGATTAAACTCCGGTAACTCCCGCATGGCTGTCACGGTTGATTCAAACGCTTCATATTCCGGCTCAATGGGCAGTGGCACATACACGCCGGGAAAATTCACCGCCTGGAAACCCGCGTTATGTACCATCGGGCTGATGGAATGTGATACCGGCCAGCCGATAACACCATATACCGGCCAATCCCGCTGCTGCTTTTTGAAGCGATACAGGTGCATTAATTCGGCAATTGTCGGCTGACCCGGGGCGGTCGTATCACCGCCGGAGGGAACGGCAAAAGTAAATGCCGCACTATATTTCGCGGCGAGAATTCGCGTCATCAGGCCCGGTTCCCCCATGGCAATAAGTACCAGCGGTTGCGGGATGATTTTGGGCAGTTCATGATACAGCCGCAGCGCCTCCAGGGCATCGCTTAAATTTTTCGCCCTGTAAGCCGCCTTGATAATCCGGGCAGGCTTTACGCCGGCCATGGCCAGCAGTCGTTGCCGCAAGTCCGCCGGACGTGCTGTAAAATCATGATTGGACAGAATTAATTGTGGCTTGCCGGATACATTGTCATCCGCCCCCGCCAGCATCGGCAATATTTCCGCAACAAATTCATGGTTCTGTCGCCACGAATCAAATTCAATATCCACATAATCCGGATGGAAGCGGCAGGCCCGCGTAATGAACGCCAGTCGCTCCGCCTCGGTCCCCGCAAACAATCCTCCCTCCGCCCTGCCGCGAATGGTCAAAATTACCGGCTTGCTTCGCACTTCCGGACGCGTGAGCATGGACGCGATGGTTCCGCTGTCGGCCTGATCGCAGCGCAATTCGATCATATCCGCGCCCTGCTGCATGGCGGCGGCAATCTGCGGCATCGCCGCTTCGATCGTACGTACAAACACCGGCGCGACAATATCGGTCATTTCTTTGCTTTCTTTTTTGCAGGCGTTTTCCTGACGCCAACGCGCTTGTGAATCAACTCCGGCTTACCGGCGTCCATCGGTGCGATGACGACCTCTTCGCCACGCTGCAGTGCTTGCAGAATGCCCAGATTGATCTGATCCCAGGGCCGGCCATCGGGTGCAGTTTCCTTGGGTGTTTCCATTATTTTTGGAATTTTTTGGAAAGCCGCATTCTGGCACACATACCGGAATGCCGCCAAACCAATCATTCCACGCCCGATGTGGGCATGACGATCCACCCTTGACCCCAGGGGCTTGCGGCTATCATTGAGGTGCATAACCCGCAGGCGATCAAATCCAATGATGCGGTCAAATTCGGCAAATGTCTCCACCGCGCCCTCCGGCGTTGAAATATCATATCCGGCGGCAAAAATATGGCAGGTGTCCACGCAAACGCCCAGTCGATCCGCATTCCGCACGCCCGTAACAATATCCCGCAGATGCTCAAAACGCCAGCCCAGCGATGTCCCCTGCCCGGCCGTGGTCTCTAGACAAATAATGGTCGATCCACGCTTATCAAGCCCCAGCACCTGCTGCAACGAGGCCACAATTCGCGCGATGCCTTCCGACTCCCCCGCCCCGCCATGCGCACCGGTGTGCGTCACCAGATACTGAATTCCCAAAGCCTGGCACCGCTTGAGTTCCATTGCAAAGCTATGAATACTTTTCTGCCGCAATTCTTCATTGCCCGCCGCCAGATTGGTCAAATACGAATCATGCGCCACCACGCATGGAAAGTCAGCCCTTATTACCTCCGCGCGAAATCGTTCAACAACCTCAGGCAACAAAGGCGGGGATGCCCATTGCTGCTGATTACGCGTAAATATCTGCACGGTTTGCAGGCCTGCGCCGTGCGCTTCCACCACTGCCTTATACAGGCCACCGGCAACGGATAAATGTGATCCAAACATGATGACCTCTTCACAACACCAAGCGGTACAGTATCCCCGGAAATCTCTGTGTCGGCAAAGCAGAGGGCGTCGCAACGGGGAAATCCACGCCACAATTCACCACCCGCACACGCCGCTC
>JAJYGE010000572.1 GCA_021785155.1 Planctomycetota bacterium | reverse complement strand
CTCTCCATCCGCGAGTCTGGTATGGCCGCCAACTTATTCGCCGCAAGGGACTACTCAATATCCTTTCTCATTTGCTGATACTCCTGCTGATTGATTTCGCCGCGGGCATAGCGCTGATCCAGAATTTCCCGGGCGCTATGGTCTTTGGCGTGCGTTTCATGGTGGCCGCACATCGACCCGCCGCCCCGGAATACCAATACCAGCATCACGATCAAAAATATCAGAAACAGCAAGGGAAATATCATCATCCACGGGAACCAATTCCACGGTCCGTACATCCACATAGTCCAAGTGCCTCCGCAACCACCGCGGTCACAAAAAAATGACCGTAACAGAAACAATTATAGGCGGTGGGTCGGCCAAGGCCATTTCGCATCGCGGTTGGGCCGAGCCACCACGACGTCAACGCACCGCCGCATGGAGGTCCCGGATGACATCGCGTTGTGTATAAATGTCCCGGAGAATCTCCGGCGACAGGGGGCGATGCGGAGATAAAATCGCCAGATACGGAAGCGCTCTGCCGCCGAGCTTCAGCCATAACGCTTTGTCCACCGGCCGGTCTATATCTGCACTTAATAACACCGTGCCGGTCCGGGCATAAACATTGCGCACCTCCGGGGCATCCAACACCGTGGCTTTCACAAATTTGCAGTTGATGCACCAGGGAGCGCTAAAATCGACCACCACCGGATGCCCAGCCCGCAGCGCCGCCTGCATTCGCCCCAATGAAAACGCCTGCCATCGATTTAACCGAAAGGTGCGGGCATCCAAAACGCCCGCACGGACCGTTGCCGTGGAATTGGCCACACCTCGAAGCCCCCCCATCCAGGTCACGAATAAAGCTCCCGCGATGATTCCGGTACCGATACATCCTGTACGAATCATCCATATTCTCTGTCCGCTCATATTCACATCCGGCAGCCGCCCCCAGCCCCAGCAGACCATGGCCAGAATCACTGCCAGCGCGAAACCCGTAACAATTTGCGACCGGTTATCCGTGCTCAACAGCAGATAAACCGCGACCCCCACCATCACCAGCCCCAGAGCTTCTTTAAGCAGTTCCGACCAGCGACCCGCGTGGGGAATTCGCTCCAGCCACGCTGGAAACGCCGCCAGCAGAACATAAGGCCACGCCATGCCGATGCCGATGAGCACGAAAAATAACGCCACGATCCAGGTGCTTTGCACCAACGCCCAGGTCAGCATGACGCCCAGAAATGGCGCGCTGCACGATGAGGCCAATATGGTCGCCAGCAACCCGGTTCCAAACGCGCCGGCCAGGCCGCCGCCGGAGGTATCCATTGCGGCCAAAGCCCGTGGCGGTTGAACGGTCCACACGCCCAGCATGGATAACGCCAGCGCCAGGACCACCAACGCGATGGTGATGAGAAACCATGGATGCTGATACTGCATCCCATAAGTCAGTGCCTGCCCGGTCGCCGCGCGGTAGAGGCCCATGGCCACCGCAAGGATCAGAAAAAGTGCCACGATGCCGGCCGCGAACACCGTCGCGTGGAGCACCGCGCGCGGACGCGAGCCGTGCGCCTGCTGCACCATCGCCAGTACCTTCAGCGGAATCACCGGCAAGACACAGGGCATGACATTAAGGATCAGACCGCCAAGTAAAGCAAAAATAATCAGCCGCCATATCGGCTCGCTGGGCGCTGATACCTGGTAGTGCAGAGCATTAATTTCGCCAAGTTCCCCGGCCACGACTGAATTTCCGACTCTGAAGTGCCCTGCGCCGGCACTGCGGCCCGGCTGGCGCGCTACTGGAGCCGCGTGGGGCGTTTTTGCTGTCAACGTTGCCGACGCCCCACCAGATGTATTGGCGATGTGCACAAGTGTGCGGAGCCGCAGCGTCTCCGGCATCAGGCAGGATTGATCATTGCATGCCTGAAACGTAATTCGTGCGGTAATTTCCCGCGGCCCCGCAACCGCCGCGGGTAACACCTTAAACGGAATGGTAATATCGAACCGCCCCTCATATACGGACAGTTTTCCCAGCCTGGTAATCTGCGGGGGCACGGGAATGGTTATCGCCGCCGGATAATGCACCGCACCAAAAAGCATACCTGCGGACGGCAGGAGTTTTACCGAGGCTGGAATAAGAAAACTCTCAAGGGGATGGTGGCTTTGAATGTGGTAGCCTGCAGCCACCGCCAGATGGATAACAACCACACCCTGTCCCGACGCGGCAATATTCTCCGGTTGGGCCGCCATGGAAGCTCTTACCACATGCAGAGACGAAAATCCATTATCCGCCATCTGGGCCTGCGCGTAAAAGCGCGGCCACGCCACCACCGCAAGGATCACAATTACGCCCAGAACCGCAAGCGCGGATGGCGGCCACAGCGAAAACCGCCGACTTTCAAAATGGTTATTTTTGTAAGACACCAAACCCTACATTGCCTTCTGACACTACCTGCAGTTCACGCGTCGCTAAATAGTCAAGCGCCACTGTGGCCGATTTAATCATCGTAACCATACACGAGTCAAAGTGGCAAAATCAGCATGAAAACGCCACTTTTCACTGCGTAGGTTCTGTTTTTCGTGATTTTACGCCTCATGCACTCCTGATTGCATAATTATTTCTTTGTATTTTCGTGTTTATTGGCCCTTGAACGGTTACGAATCATCTTCCGTACTTCGACGGTTAACCTTTGCATGTCTCCGCCAAGTTGATTCTGTGCGGCGCCGACGACGGTGTACTGCCATACGCCCCGGCGGTCGATGACACATTGCGCCGGAAACGCGCTGACCCCCAGTTTTTGCGCCAGCGTCGCATTGCCGGCACCTTTATCAAAAACCTCCGGCCATGCCACATTTGGATGGGCTTTGAGATAAGACCGCACGGCCGTGGCGGTGTCACTTAGCGGCACACCAACAATCTCAAGGCCCTGACGGTGGTACCTGCGGTATAGTTTCTCAATAGTCGGCATTTCCGCACGGCACCACGGACACCAGGTAGCCCAGAAATCCACGAGCACCACCTTACCGTGCCATTTGGCTGTATCCAATTTCTTCCCATTGATCAATGTTCCGCGCACGACTACGGAGTTACCCCGCATGGCACCGGCTCCGCCCGCTTTCCCGGCAACACTGCACGTGGCGTGTTTCGTCATTGCGGTTGTAGAAGCGTGATGCGGGGTATCGGCCCGGACGGATGTGAAGCCTTGTTCCATGGCCATCGCCAGGGCTGCTGATATGGCTACGGCGGCGGTTATTCTGGACGCACCTGATTTAGAAACATTTTTCATCCCATTAAGCATACCACATTCCTTTCATAACGCCGTATGATGAAGTTATATTGATCTTCCGTTGAATTCGTACATCATGTACGCATTAGTATACGTATTCGCCAAGGCAAAGTGCGAAACAAATATCCGCTTTAACCATCCAGGGGACCTGGATGGCGAAATCACCGGGAAAATGCCTTGTTCACATTGCCGATATTGTTGTTCGTGGTTATTACCTCTTATAAGTTTCACGCTCCCCATTATTCCTTTGTTTTTTCGCACTTTTTGCCCATGAACGGTTAACATCCGATTCGGGTGTGCCGGTTCGCCACTTGCAATGCCGTGCGGCAAGGCGTGGATAACCATGCGGTGTTTGGGCACATTTTTATATACTATCGAAGAATAATTCACGAAATATCATGCCCCATACACCGATCAGTATCCGCACACACCCCGGACGTGGCAGAATTAAAGATACTCTTGCCAAAAACCTCCAGGCCGGCGGAATTCTCATAACAAGGCGTCCCTTGAGTTCAGAATCATAATGATACTTTCCGAACAAACGACGGCATCAATACGGCGGACCGTCATCGGTGGAACCGGCGCTGCAGGAACAGGAATTTGAACTGGAGCAACACGCTGCTGAACTTGAATGGGAGCGGCTTTTTCTAAAACGCGGCGATAAATAGTAGTAACCGCACCCGGTCGACAACAGCGTGACCAAGGCCATCAATGGTTTCCCCGCGCCCAACGCCCTGGCTCCGAAAATACTCAAATAAACGGCCAGCATCGGCGATCCACAGCATCCGATGAGAAAACAACCGCCCGTCATCAGCAACGCCACCAGAGAAACGCTTCCGATTGCTCCGGCCGCCGCCGCCGCCTGTCGCCGGCGGAGAAATTGAGCCACAGCCCAGACTCCAAAGGCTGCGGCCAGCGCATAGGAAAACCCGGTGAAGTAGTCACCCGCCTCTACGTAAGGACGAAAGCCCATCCAACCATTCTCGACAATGCCGGCATTTGCCCATCCCGGAGCCGGCAACCTGCTTTCATGGCGAATGTAGAGCGCGTGCAGGAGAAACACCAGTACAAAGATTGTCGGCGGAAACCAAGGCGACCATCGCGGCACCATCTTGATGTCCGACGCGGGCATCGTCATTGTTCGCTTACCTTTCCGGCGATAAAGGCATAACCTTTTTTGTTTTTCACCAGTTTTCCGGCGACGCGAACAGTTTCTTTTACCCGAGGTGCGGTGCCCATCCACTCGATCGGAATTTTTGTCGGCTCGTCTGTCGTCAGGCATACGAATCCTTCCTGCCGATACTCCCGCGTATCCACCAGGATAAATCCCTTGCCCGGTGTGACCAATCCAACCACGCCCGAGAGTATCAGGTGTCCCAGGTAGGCCGCCGGATGTGTGGCCACAGCCCGGACCGTGGGAGAACGCGGCGCTGTCGTTGGAGGCGATTTCGGCCGGGCGAAGGCCGCCGGCGGCAGTGCGGCCGCCGCGATGATAAATCCAAAAGTCATGATGATCCTCTTCATAGTTTCCTTTCTTTACAATTGGAGTTACAGCCGCAGGCTGACGTTTCGGCTTTAGGTTCATTACCGTGTGGTATAGGGGTTTGTTTCTCCGGTGCCGCGTCCTGAATGTACGGTTCACCTGTATCCAGAGAACGCTCCGCCCGAGCCAACTCCCGGCCCAGATATGCGGCATGGTCAAGCCGGGAAAGCAACTGCCGCTCAATGGCGGGCATATACATTTCAGATGCCGTGGCACCCTCTATTATAACGTCAAGTACCCCGCTATTATGGTAGTGTTCAAGAGAGAGCTTGCGTTTGGAGCGATCCACATAAACTACAAAATAGCCAGCCGGATCGGATACCATTTTTTCGGGGATGCAGCCCTGGATCATGGGAACTTCTTGAGGCGATGTCCACGGTGGCGCGGGACCTGGATTGCGAGCTACGCACGCACTGGCGGCCTGGGCAATGACCGCCATATCCATTACACCAATCAAATCTACGATCTTAATGGTTGACCTGAAATATTCCACCATTTCGCGGCTGATATTGCGGAGCATCGGACGTTTGCCCTTCGCCCCCACGATTCGCCCTCCGTCATCCAATCCGGATTTATACTGTCGCCGGTAAAAAACTGAATCTTCTGCAGCGTGAGGCCTGAATAAGCCGATAAAGAAAGTTGTTCTAGGTAATGGATTACCCGGAGGTGTCGTCGCCTTGTGCATGGAGGTTTCCAATGAGGCAGAAACATTTTACTGATTTACAGCTGAAGGCTCTGGACGAAGCACGGTTTTGTCAAAAGACCGATGCTATCAATCGCCGTGTAAACGCGGTCTACTTTCGAGGGCTTGGGCGGACGCAACGGGAGGCGGCGTTGTTAGCGAAAGTCAGTCTCAATACGTTACGCAAGGCCGTGGCGGCTTTTGAATTCGGCGGTATAGCCGCACTGGTCGCTGATGCCCGTGAAGGGCCGCCCTCGGCGTTGGACCCTTACGCCGAGCGCCTCAAGGCTGAATTTACCGCCCATCCTCCGGCGAACGTGGCCCAGGCGGCGGATCGGATTGCACAGTTGACCGGCGTACGGCGGCAAGCCACACAAGTACGAACGTTCCTGCACCAGTTGGGTATGGCACCGCGTCGTCTGGCGCCCATCCCCGGAAAGGCCAATCCGCAGCAGCAGGCCCTTTTTAAAAAAACGAACTGGACCCAGTGTTGAATCAGGCGCAGGCCAGCCAACGCCAAGTTTATTTTGTGGATGCGGCACACTTCGTCTACGGAGCTTTTCTCACGATGGTCTGGTGTTTCTGCCGCACCTTTATTAAGACGCCTTCCGGACGCCAACGGCTCAATGTCCTGGGGGCGATCAATGCTATCAGCCACCAGTTCGTCAGCGTCATCAACCAGGCCTATATCAATGCCCAGAGTGTCTGTGATTTGTTCGACAAGCTGCGGGAACTGCATCCCACGGAGCCTCTTACGATCGTGCTCGACAACGCTCGTTACCAGCGTTGCAAGAAAGTGTTGGCTCATGCCGCCCAACGTGGAATTACCCTGTTGTTTCTCCCGCCCTATTCACCCAATCTCAACTTGATCGAACGGCTCTGGAAGTTCATCAAAAAGGACTGCCTCAATGGCCGTTATTATCCTACCCATCAGGAATTCCAAGCGGCCATACTTGAGAGCCTCAATGCGATCAATACACGACATAAGACGGCATTATGCCGTACACTTACGCTTAATTTTCAGATGTTCGATAAGGTGCAGATACTGACCGCGTAAAGTATAACATCTTTTAGCTTTTTTTTATGAGGAAATGGTAAACCGGTTCACTGATTTTGTATTTTTTGAGCGGGTGTCTACCGCTCTGTTTGGTTCCTTTTATGGGAGACATGGTTATGGGTATGTTACAACAAGTCCACGGGAAAAAATTGGGAGTGTCCAAACTCCTGGCGTTATCTGCGTTGGCCGCGGTGGCCATCGCCGGTATCGGCCAAACCACGCGAGCCGCGCTGGTGGCGTCGGATAACGCGGGGAATTCCACTTATAGCAGTGTATGGAGCAACGGTTCCAATGGCGGAACCGGGTTCGGAGCATGGAGCCTGACCACAACCGGCTCGAGCGCAGGTTTCTTTATTGGTTCATCCACCGTTAATGATAATAGCAATCTGTTGCCGACCGGAGACGCCGCCGATATCAACACTCCGGATAATAGTAGTGGCAGTGCCTGGGGGATGTATGCAAATTCTAGCAGTTTAGCGACCGCAACGCGGGATTTTACCGGTGGCGACCTGGGTGTGGGCCAAAGTTTTTCATTGGCATTTGATAACGGAAATATTCAATCGGGATCATCAGATACTTTGAGTCTGCTTGATTCCTCCGGTTCCACACTGTTTCAATTTGGTTTCGTCGGAGGGCTATCAGATTATTTCTATACCGATTATACATCCACTGCTGCAGATACAGGAATAGGTTTTACATATTTTGGGCTTGATACCGTCTTCACCCTGACCTCGTTATCGACCTATTCATTTACCATTACACCGATTGATACGGCTATTTCCGCGAAAACAATAACTGGAACAATCAACGGACCAATAATTGGTTTCCAAGCCGTCAATGACAACGCAGGCAGTGGTGATGGAAGCAATTTTTACATCAATAGTGCGGCTATATCTGCCGCGCCCAG
>JAJYGE010000604.1 GCA_021785155.1 Planctomycetota bacterium | reverse complement strand
TGTATCTCGGGAAGGCTATAGGATTGCAATAAGCGGGATAATGCGCAGCTGCGCTAAAAAGTTAAGGATTTGGCCCCGAGCGACCTGGCAGAATCGGTCGCAGGCCCGCTTCGTCCTTTGATGTGCCAAAGACGCTCCGCGCTATATTGCTTTCCCAGACAGGCGGCCATTTTGCCGGCACTGGATCGGTACATTCACACGCGAATTTACTGTTGCCTCACATTGTTTGCCGATCCAAGGCGGATTGGCCGCCAACCCAGACCTGGCTTGGCTGCGGGGCGTGTCGGACCAGGTAGTCACAAATTCGCGCGGCGTTCAGGGCCATGTTCGCGGGCACCGGTATGGCAATGACATCGGCGGAAAATCCCGTCGCCAATTGGCCCAGGTTGTTCTTTAATCCCAAGGCTATGGCGGGTTCGGTGGTGATCATCGCCATAAGGTTTTGCGGATCAGCCGTCGGATCGCGCTGCAGCACACACTGCGCTTCGCGCAACGGCGATAAATCCGGGTTGCTGGCTTTTGAGTCAGTGGCCAAACACACCCGTATACCGTGGGCCCGCATATCCCGCCAGCGATGAGGCGTGATGGCATCATGACCAAAATAATCCCGCGTGCGCGGGCAGTAGGCCACGGCGGCACCGCATCGGGCAAGAAGATCGATTTCGGCATCGTCCGCATAATTGACATGCGCTAAAATGACCGGCACCCCGGCACTGAATAATCCATAATGTTCCGCCCAGCGAATCGGTCCCTCCGCAAATGCCGGAATCAGATCATCCAGCAGGTTCAGCCGTTGCATTAAAGACCACTCTTTTCCGAGCGGCCCGGAGAAATCCGTGAGAAATTCCTTTTCCTCCCGTAATTCGGCCAAATGCATGCATAACGGAAGTTTATAGTTTCGTGCGGCCCGGGCAATTGTTTCCAGTACCGGACCTTCCACCGAATACGGCGCGTGCGGTGAAAGTCCAATGCGCATACGCGCCGCACCTGCCGGCGGTGTGAGGGCCGCCGTCAGGCGCTCGTCCAGTTGCCCGCGCAATTTTCCCAGGGCGGCAATTTCGCCGAAGCTCACAACCCGCAACGCAGAGTGTAATTGCAATGCTGTCCGCACAATTGGGGGCCGGCGGGTAATATCCCCCACGGTGGTTACCCCGAAGAACAGACTTTCCTGTGCCCCCCGCAATGCCGACGCGGTAAATACGCGCTGGGCATCCGCGGGTTCCGGATAGTGTTCGATGAGTCGCAAAACCCAATCGGGAAAACTGGTTTGGCCGGGAATGGTCCCCGCGATGTATGTTAACTCCAGATGGGTATGGGCATTGACAAAGCCCGGACTAAGTATGCAGCCCGCGGCATGAACTTCCGGAACGCCTGAAAATTGCCGTAAAATCTGATCTCTGGTTCCGACACCTTGAATCGTCCCCCTGGCCATAGCCAAGGCACCGTTGGGTACAAGTTGGTCGGAATTAACCAGCAACGCCGTGCCGGAAAGAATTAAAGGATCATCATGTGTCGCTGGAATTGCCATACGTTTTACTTCGATCCGGCACCCGCAACAGCGCCTGGGTGCCTATTGCAGGCGTCCGACTGCCCATTGATAAAGTGCAATGATAACCTGATCCTCCCATCCGTTGACATTGCCCCGATAATGGTTGACCATGATGGAAAAAGCAAAATGACGGTGCGGCAGAAACATGTAGCCGCTGATAGTGGAAGCTCCGGTTACGTGACCGTCTTTGGCGCGAATGAATCGGCGAATCCCCGAACCGCGCAGGCGATAAATCAGAGTGCCGTGCCCGGGTCGCGCCAGGCTATGAATAAATACGCCGCCATCCGGTTCCGCCGCAATATGCGCCAGGACGGTAGTGAAAGCGGCTGGAGCAACATGATCATGGTGCGAAAGTCCGGAACCATCCACCATTGTTACCCAGTTGCCGGGAATACCCAGCGTTCCCAGATAGGCCATAATGGCGCGATCTCCATTATGCCAGCTTCCGGGCTGGCCGGTGGCATCATGTCCCAGCAGCTTACAGAGGCACTCCGCCATCAAATTAATACTGTCGGTATTGGCGCGGTGCAGAATGGCGGTCAACGGTGTTTCATAGGTGGCCAGCAATTCAGGCACAACGCGTTGCCGCGCGGCCACCGCGGATAATGGCGCGCGAAGCACCTGCCCGGAAATCGTAATGCCATGATCCACCAGCGATTGCCGCAGGACCGTGCCGGTGTAAAGTCCCGGATCATGAATCGTTACCTGCATTGGATACTCTCCGGTCTGTTGAACCGTGCCGTGCATCGTTAATTGGTTGCTTCCGCGTGAACGCCAGAGCCACACGCTTTGCGGGCCGCGCTGGGCGGCAATGGTTACCGGCGTATATGGCGTATCCGGGATTAACGACACGCCGATACTGCCGTTGGCATTCACCACCGGCAGCCACTGCACACAATTCATGGCGAAATTAAGACCGCCCACCGGAGCTTCGTACCAATCCAATCGCTGCCCGCCTCCCGGCCAGAGCGGATTGCGAAAATGATGGTTAAAAATGTAATCATCGACATAGATATTATGGAAAGTGTTATCGCCGATGGCCTTGAGGTGTGCCGCCCAGTTGTCGAACGCGGTGGTGACTTTCCATCCCACCTGCTGGCACAGCACGGGATCTCCCAGCGCCGGATCACCTCCGCCGACAATCACCAGATTATTACCCACACGATAAAGTCGTGTCTGAATGGTTCCCCGCGCGCCAAGGTGATCAAAGGCGTCGGAGGTCGTCAGAAGTTTTCCACAACTGCCCGGCATCAGGGGCAGGTCAGGGTTGTAACTGTACACTGGAAGCGTCTGGCCATTGCGCAATTCCACCAGATTTATTGCCACCTGCCCGCCGCGAAGTTGCGGGTTCTGCAGCAGTCCGGCAATGCGTCCCGCCAGCGTCTGCGCGCTTAGCAGTGCCGGCATTACCGTCAGCATGACCATAAATGCCACAAAAGAGACAATGATTCGGGTGGGGGAGTTTCTGCGGTACATCCATGCACACTCTAAAAAAAGTATCCTGCGGTACGATTCCATCAGCCCGACACCCCGGATGCCGGTTGGCGGCCACGCCGTATGGGTCATCACACCAGTATTTATCTTATACGCCGCCCGAATCAATTTAGTGCGATACGGGTGTTCCCAGTTGCCTGCCGACTTCCTCAAGTTTCTTTTTCATGGTGTCCGCGGTGTTGGCTTCCAGATTCAGCCGCAGCAAAGGCTCGGTGTTACTTTTGCGGACGTTAAACCACCATGTGTCGTACTCCACGGTAATGCCGTCAAGATGATCAATTGCCGCATCTTTATAGCGTTGCGCCAATCGGGCCATTGCGCCGTCTTTATCAGAAACCTCATAGTTAATCTCGCCGCTGCTGTGCCAGCGTAACAGGGGTTTAAGCACCTGGCTTACCGGGGTGTCATAGCGTGAAAGCACCGATGTCATGCACGCAAAGGCAATCGCCCCGCTGTCACAGTTGAAGTTGTCCCGGAAGTAAAAATGCCCGGAAAGCTCGCCGCCGAAAATACCTTTGCTGTCCGCCAGGGCCTTCTTCATAAACGCGTGCCCCACGCGCTCGCGCCGGGCGATGCCGCCGGAATTCAGAATTTCTTCTTTTACCACCCGGCTGGAACGCAGGTCATATACCACCGCTGCGCCCGGATTGCCCTTCAAAAAATCCTTCGCCAGCAACGCCGTGGCAATGTCGCAGCGAATCACGCGAGCCTGTTCATCAACAAAAATGCACCGATCCGCATCGCCGTCAAAACAAACCCCCAGATCAGCCGCATTGGAAAGCACCGCCTCCTGAAGCTGCCGGAGGTTGGCGTCAACCAGCGGATTAGGCTCATGCTTGAATGCCCCGGTGATTTCCATATTGATGGCAATGATATTGAGGTTCGGTTGATCCATGAAAATATCACGGATAAACTTTCCGGCCATACCGTTACTGGCATCGACCACCACCTTCAATGGCCGCACCAGTTTAAGAAATCGCAACACATGTCCCTTGTAGGGAATTTTGAGATCAATATGTTCCACCGCGCCAAACTGCGCCGGCGGATTTTTTCGCATGGAGAACACCAGCCGTTTAATTTCCTGCAGGCCGGTGTTTTCACCGATAGGCCGCGCATGAACGCCGCTGATTTTGAAGCCGTTGTAATTGGCCGGGTTATGCGAGGCGGTGGTTTGAATGCCGCCACAGCATCCCAGATGATTGATGGCAAAATAAATCAGCGGGGTGTCAATCATGCCGATATCAATACATCCCGTGCCCGTTGAACGAATCCCCTCAATAAGGGCCTGGCTAAGCGACGGACTGCTCGGGCGCATATCGCGCCCGACGATAACCATGTTTTTTCGCGGGTCCGCCTTATCCAGGCCCGTGAGATTCATACGCATGAATTGGGCACAGGCGTAGCCGATTTTCCAGGCCATGTCCTCATTAAGTTGATCCGGGTAAGTCCCTCGCACATCATAGGCTTTAAAAACTTTTTCGTTCATGTTCGTTCCTCATGGTTCTGGTTTATCCGTCACGTTCCACATGGAAAAATCCCGCTCCCAAAGAGCGTCTTTAATGCCGCTTCGATTCACCCAGGAGTCCGAAGCCCGCACAGGTCCGGCGCGGCCAAAATTTCAACCGCTCCACCATCGGTTAAAACGAATATGGTATCGCAGATTTCATTGATATTCCATGGACGCGGGGAATCGCGGTACGCGGCGGGGCGGCGGCGGTGGCCGCCGCAGAGCAGTTGAGCAGGAGAGAGTTGAGCAGGAGAGCGAATATGGATGTGGCCGCCAGCATTCAGGAGGTAGGAGGTAGGAGTTAGGAGTTAGAATACCTTGCGAACTTCAAGGTGGCCAAGATGGCCAAGTTTGGGAGGCAAGGTGTCTAAGTTAGGAAAATTAATAAAAGCCTTGATGGCAGCGGGTTGTGTTCAAGATGCTGGGAGTCTGTCCGAGTAACCGGCGGAAGCCGCAGCGAACACGGAGCCAGAGCCACGGCTGTGCTGATGTTGGTCCTACGCACCGCCCATCAGCAGAACCGCCCGCTGTTTGAAACGATCAAGACGCTTCTCATGAATGCATGGGCCGGGAAAAATCCCGTTCTGCTTACCGATGTTCTCGTCGACTCCTCCTGACCTTGCCCACCGGAGCCGCAGAGCGGTAAACAGTTACTCAACACCGATGATGATTTCGCCCGGGTACCGGGAACTACATTTCGTGTCACCACGGAGGGAAAATTATCCGGCGGCAGCGGCCGGGATCCGCCCGGTGCCGGTTCGTGGGTGGCGCCATGTCGATATTGTGTGCGCTGAGGAACAAACCAAGCACTTAGGGGTTTGGGAATGCTGTTGCGAACTATTTCCTTACGCCTTGCCGTTTGCCGCCCCGGTCCGATTGTGTTTCCCCATTACTCGGCAGGCTGGCTAGCCCCCCCGCTGCCAGCCAATTCCTCAGCTTGGGCGCAGGTGCTTCCTGCGTAGAGCTGAGATTTTATGACAAACAGTTCTCGGAATAGCTCATCGTCGGTATGTTGTTTGGGGCCATTTACAAGCCAAGAAGATGCATGCACATATTTGGAATAAAATCCGTACAACGCCAGATATTCGTCCGTGAGGCCTACTGCGTCCGCCATCTCTCTTACGTGCGTGGCTCGCTTCGGTGGTCTCTGACCTCCATATTTATCAAGCTGCATCTCGATATGATTGATGCGTTGTTCCAGGGTCTTTCGTGTATTCGGTGGGGTCTGCTCGTCGGATAACTTGAGGACTCCATTAAGCAATTCGATTTCCTCGGTGCCTCTCCTCTTCGTGAAGTCCTCCAAATTCTCCTCTGCGAGCTGGACGTATCGCAATTGGAGGTTCAGTTCAAAGGTCATGCGGCACGCCGAGGCAAGCACCTCGGTCGGATTTTCGATGTTTGACTGGATGATTTTGAGTTGGCGGGCGGTGGCCGTGCATATGTTCGCTAGGATGCGGGCCTTCAATCCGAGCGCTGGCATGTTCGTGAGCTTGCGCGATATCGCACGCAAGCGATCTTGGTGTTGCTCAAGGGCTCTGGATAGCTCGTCACCGCTTCGATGGTCCAAGATAATTTTCTTCAGCCGTTTGTCCATGGCCCCGACCTCGTAAGTCTCATCTGCTACGCTGCAGCGGTGTGAAGGTTGCTTCGGTTGTGCGCGGCGGTCTTCTGCCTGCGCAGCTCTTTCTCGTCGGCAGTTGCTGCCGTTGCCTCCATGCTTATAGTGACATCCTCTTTTTGGTCATCTCCGCTGCTTCTGATACGGTGCCGCAGGTTAGCAGCAGGTCCAACATGGCCCACTTTCGCCCGTTACGAAAAATATTTCCTGTCTTGGTTTGTTTCGGCGGGAGAATCGCCGATCCTAGCGTGTATGTATAATGGGGTTCCCAGCGGCCTGCGTCGATTTCTGGGATGTCGGTATGCATCTCCTCCACAATCTTCCAAGAATCGACGTGGTGAATACTCTGGAGTTGGCCGCCGTACCTGAAGGCGATGTAGTTCGGGGGCTCTTTGGGCCACCCGCCTCCTTGCGCTGCGGGGTGGAAATAACGGTGCTTGTCGTTGACGATCTGGCGCCAGGAAATTTTGGACCAGGGCGGTGTGTCCGATCCAAGTGCGACGACGTAAACCATGTTGGATTCCTGGTTTTGCATATTCACGATCCTCCGGAGGTAGGTCCGCAATTGAGAAAGTAGCCGGTTTTCCGCGCGTGATCCGTGCGAATTTTCTGCAATTTTATCGATATCCTTCCAGCACAGGTATTGGACTGACAATCCATCGACCTGATGCGGCAGGTGGTGCTTGGCGTATTCCGGTGGGCACTCGGCCATGGCAACCAAAGCCTGCCGTTGGCATCGCTGCTCCCTCAAGCGTGATGCGTACATGAGGATCTGTTGCCCACATGGCAGTTGCAGCCCGCGCTTGGCCTCAATTATAGCGTGGATGTCGGCGTGCGCAATAATTTCGACGTCCGTGATTCCGCTTCCGTTTTTATAGCTTTGGAGCCTCACTTCAATCGCGGTTGAGTTTTCGGGGCTCACAGCGACACCGCAATGGGCTAGGAACTCAGACAGGAACGACGGGCATTGCGATAGCACCCAACCGATGCTGTAGGTGATGTCATTCTCATTGGCTCCCAGCAGCTCGAAAATACTCTCCAGTTTCCGATTGTGCAGGTAGAGATTGGCCATGTCGAGGTCTCCCGGCCTGGCACCACGGCGTGCGGATGGTGCGCTCTGAGGTATCATGTACCGGTATTAATTGTATCGCCCCGTCCGCAACCCGTCTGTCAAGCCAAAGTTAAAATGTCCGCTACTTAACCCAAGTTAAAATGTCCTCCTTGGTGGGACGTGGCGCGGCGGTTTTTGGGAAGTGGTTCGTTGTACATGCGAGGATATTGCCGGGCCA
>JAJYGE010000427.1 GCA_021785155.1 Planctomycetota bacterium | reverse complement strand
CCAACTTCCATGCGGTTTCCTATTTTGATATAAATTCACAGAACTATTCTCGGCATTACGTCATCAGGCGTAGCGCCTCCCGGTGCTGAAGTTATAGCCGTTTTACCGCCCGGTGTCGCTTGGTCGCGTCACCTTTATGGCCGAATATTGTCATGAATTCATTCTGATGTGGGGCCTTTCGCGCTGCATCTCTGCCGCGCTATTTGATTTTCTGACGATGCCGCATCGGAATATATCCCTTGCCAGTCCATCGCCGGCGCGGAAGCGGGGGATTGCGCTTTGACAGACGAAGTGGTTTCAAACATGATCAATGGCGTATGAACACCGGTATGACCGATCATGTCGAACTTTCCCCGTTGCCGTCATATTTTGCACAGCGACTGTCGGAATCCGGACAATTATTGTTGGCGGCCGGGCGGTATGTTGCGGCGCGCAGAGAACTGGAAGCTGCGGAGAGTCAGGCGTTTCTAAGACGGGATGCCGCATTATTAGCTGGAATATATCTACCGCTGTTGGAAGCGGCCAGGCAAATCCGGCAATTTTGTTGTGACGGGATCATCGCTGTTACGCCCGGACAAACTATGGATCAGAAACGTGCGGTCCATGACCTGCTGCGATGTGGAGGCGTTTGGCTGGCCATTGAATCTTTGCACGCCCGGAATTCTTTCCCAATTGCCGTGCCCACAGAAGTTCCATTTGAGTCTCTGCGCCTATTTCAACATCGGCGAAGCTGGCAAATCGCGGCGCATCACCATGGAACCCTTGGTATTGCGGTGCTATGGACCAGCGATGCCGGACGTTTGATTACTCCCGCCAACCCGGAAGAACTTGTGGCAATACTTCCTCCGCCGGGAATATACAGACCGGGTAATCCGCATCACGCCCAGGCCCGCGAAACATTGCTTCTGGTTTTTGAGGCGCTGGCACTGCGGTGGCTGGCGCGGCAAGGCAAAACTTCCGGTGGTTGGGCGGCGTTGGCGGTATTGCGCGAGGCCCGAAGAATTGATCCAGCATGTGAGCGGATTTTAATGCGCATGATGGACTTGGCGGAGTCGCTTATTTAAAAGCCTTTTTGGTGCCGCAGCGATCAAAATCACATCCGCCGAAGAGACGCACACGATTTTGCGCGAAGGCCAGGTAGACAATATCCGCGAGTTTTCTAACAGGAGGTATCCGCAACAGCGCTATGAGAATGCGGCGATCCGGACGGGCCGGCAAAGCGTTCCAGATGCATACGAAGGCGTCGACCCCCTTCAATACCAGACCATCGGGGGTCAGCACATGCATGACATCATGGACATGTTGGGGGTCTAGCCCATAGGCTGTAGCATTAAAGTCAGGCGCGGCAATGTTGATCGCCTGAAGATGTTGATGGACATCGTGCCGAATATGGCGATGAATCTCGGCATTGCATACGGGGCATTGGCCATCGTAAAACACGCGAAGAGGATACTGTATTGTCGGATTACTCATACACGTTAACAGTAGGCGGGATACGGAGTTGAATCCAGTGGTGTTTAAAAACATTCGTGTTTGTGATAAACTCTGTTTTTTTCTTCTGGATGGACAGTTCCGAAAATGAATTCCATCGAAGCCAACGTTTAAGATAGTATTCGCGGATCGAACCGGATTCAATTTTCCGCGTAATAAAGGAAGGGCCTGATGGCCGCGGATGAAGAACTTGTTGCGGCGTTTGTCACTGGCGATCAGGAGGCATTTGCCGAGTTGGTGCAGCGTTATCGCAGAGAATTATTCAGCTTTCTGCATCGCTTTATCAATGAGGCTACTTTGGCGGAGGATTTATTTCAGGAAACCTTTATTCAGGTTTATCGGAGTGCCGCCACCTTTGATACAAAGCGGCGTTTTCGGCCTTGGCTGTTCACCATTGCGGCGAACAAAGCCCGGGATCATCTGCGAGCCAATTTGCGACGTGGCACACAGTCGTTGGACAATGTGACCGGACACGATGATCAGCAGGCAACATTCATGGATCTCATGGAGTCCGATGTGCCGTCGGCTCCCGAGCGGCTTGTGGATATGGAAGATGCTCAGGCGGTGCGGCAAATCATCGCCCGGATGCCGATAATTTATCGCGAGGTGTTGTTGTTGAGCTATTACAACCGCTTTGCCTACAAAGAAATTGCCGAGGTGCTGGGTATCCCGCTGGGAACGGTCAAAAGTCGGCTGCATACGGCTTTGGCCATGTTTGGTGAAACTTGGCGTAAGCGACAAGGTGAAGGGCTGTAACGTAACAGACAATCGCAGACGATGTCTCAAAATTGCGGTAAAGAAGGTGATACCATGACCAATGAACACAACGGAAATCCGGAATCTTCAAAATACTGTCTTCCTCCAGATGAGGCCGTATATGTCGATACGCTTTTAGAACATGGTGCCAACGAACGGACCATTTCCATGCCAACTGCGGGTGGAACCTGTCCGCCGCGCCTGGCGGACATTATTCACGCATTATCGCAATTACCCGCCGGCGAACCGTCCGGGAATCTCGTGTCGCGCACAGTCGCGGCGGCCGGTGCGGTTCAGTTAACACGGGTGACGCCACATGCCGGTTCATCGGTTCTTACCAACACCCGACCCTTGGGGCGGGCATGGGATCCGCGCAAGGTGGATATTGCCGTGATGCTCATCGCGGCGGCGTTGCTGCTGACGGTAACAGTCTTCCAACTTGCTAAAGCGCGTACATTTGAGCTGCGCACCGCGTGTGCGAACAATCTGGCTCTGGTGGGAACGGCCTTCGAGCAATATGCATCCACGAACAGCAATATGCTTCCACGGATCGCGATTCCAGTGGATCACAACTGGTTGCCGCGTAACATGACACCGCAGGTTGATCGCACGGCCAACGCGCACTGCAACTTGGCGAATCTAGAGCCCATGCTTGGTGCCCGCACGCACTATACCTCCTGGACGCGATTGATCTGCCCGGCCATGGGAACATCGGTCAATTTCAACCAACCCAAGCGCCGCCCAGTTTGGTCAAATATTGGATATAGTTACATTGATCAATTATCCGCGTACCACCACCATTGGGCGCAAGGTGGACACATTGCCATCCTGGCGGATCGCAATCCGCTTTTCTACGAGCATCATCCGCAACAGGCGAACATCAATTCCTTGAATCACAACCGCAGTGGGCAAAATGTTCTATTCGACGATGGCAGTGTTTTCTGGACCCGTTCTCCGAATGTGGGTCCGAAACACGACAATATATGGACCATCGGATCACCGCCCATTCTGGTTTATACCGGCGTGGAGGAGCCAACTTCACGCCATGACATTATCCTGGTGCCCTGACCGAGCAAGAAGAATGTTACGCCTGTCCAGTGCTCTGTTCCACCCATAATTACCAGTGGAACAGGGCATCCGTGATCGCGATGACCTTCCGCTATTTTGTACCGCGCTGCAACTGACGCTGATATCGGACACGGGGCAATGCGCCATGACGGTCATGGAGGATTGATGGGCAGTACCATCTCGTTATAGGTTGTACGGAAGCCGCATTTGTCGAAAAGGGCCTTGGCTGGATCGTTACTTTCCGCGGCCATCAGGCGAAGTTGATTCACGCCTTTCTCGCCAGCCCATTTCCGGGCATATTCAATCAGCGCTCGGCCTACGCCGTGCCGCCGAACATCCGCGTACCGCCAGATCATGTATAAACGCATAATGCGTAAATTGATAAATCGGAATTTCCTGATTGATTGCGGCCGCCAATCCGCCAATGACTTCGCCGGAGAATGTGTCTCCAGCTCGATCTGATTTATGCCGCGCAATGACAAACAGCCAATCCGGATGCGATCGATTACTGGTAATCCATCGCGTGTAGCGATCCTGAACATCCGTTCGCAATGCCCATCGCAACGGCCAATACCGCTCATGTTGCCGCTCTACCAGCAGAAACATCTCCACAAGGGCGGCAATATCCGCTTCCTGTACCGGTAAAATTTCCAAATCCAAATGCGGCTGTTCCATATTTACAGCCGGGTTGTCGGCGGCAAAACCATCGGGGCGGACCTCGGTCCGTCCAGCCATTGCCGCAATTGAATTCCAGTTTCGCTGTGAATACTCTGTCATTGCCGTGCCCTTTTCCTGTAGTCTGACAGATATATCGTGCCAGTGCCGAGTCCCCGCAACGCAGCGGTGCCGGTGTTATTCGCGGTAGATTACTCCGCTTCGCCGCGTTCGCCGGCGGCGGCGAGGATAAATTTCTGCGTCAGACCGGACCACACCAACAGCAGACCCGCGGATATAAGCATGAAAATCCAAAGCAGTTCCGGATGCATCCATTGCTGATGGCGTCCGATGAGTTCGGAATCACGCATCGCGCACCACAAGCCCATGCCCATGGTCACGGTCAGTGCCAATGTGCCACACAATCGTCCGGTGATGTTAACCCACCGGTTAAAACGCGAAAAATATCCCGCCAAGGCGATAACACCCGCACCCTGGGCACCAAGCATTGCTGCCACAAGCAATAAATGTACCCATGGGTAATGCGGTGAGGCAACAAGCGTATCGACCGTGCGACAGGTAAAAAGTTCCAGCGTGGGCAGGAACCATAAAATAATGACAGTTGATCCCAGAACCAACAGGCGGGTGTTAAAAGTTTCCGATTCTCCCACAGCGGGCCGGATGCCGGTGAGCGCATCAAGGCCCACAAGTGCCAATAACGCCACCGCCGGATAGCACGTGAGAATTATCATCAGCGGGCCTTGCTGTCGGGAAAGAAAAAATACCATCCCCAGAGATGCCAGGCCAATAGTCACCATCAGCGTGGATCGTTTGCGTCGGGGAAAAAATGGCAGCGTCAACATAGCCAGTATGCCGAGAGCCAATTCGATGGCCTCAATGCTTTGGGTGGTGGCGGTATGAAAAATTGCAGCATCGGTAACGTGCCAAGAGTACATCTGGGCGCTATGGCCTGATATCAGATAAAACGGCGCAATTAACAACATGCAGGCAAATTCAGAAACAACAATTGTGGACATCTCAAAACGCCGCCGTGGAATCGGCCAGGGCAGTCCGGATTGGGCCGACAGCGCCAAAGGAAGAGCGGGAGCGGGGTGTTCAGCGATTCCCGCCGAGATTGGCCTGTCATCATAAACACCAATATGCGAAGAACTCGTTGCCTCGCCAGCCACCCCCTGTCGGCCCATTGACGGCCCATGCCTATGTGTTTGTATGCGTTTCACAGTAATGCACCCAACAACACTTTTCACCTTTCACATTTCGACTGCGCTGCTCATCCCGTGATTATAGCCGCCCCCCATCAAATTGGCTGGAGCGGTGGCACGACTTGCGTATTGCGGTTCGGTGATGCTTTATACCGCCGGATCGGCGTTTTTATAACTTCCACGGTATTTTCTGTTCCAACTCAAACGACGACTTGCAGCTGCCCTATAAATAAAAAAACCGGCGTTTTGACGGCCGGTTCTTTCGGGGTCGATTATTTTTGAGCGGTCTGTTACACCTGAGGGACCATCACCGCGGGAACTGTCGTCGGTTCGCGGGAATCAGCACTTATCGCCTTGCGGCAAAACTGATGCGTCAACCCCGCCCAGGTCAGCATCACACACGCGGTGATTAACAGGAACAACCACATCACGCCTACTCCAAACCAACCCTTGGTCATGGCCGGGCCGGCCATGACATGGGAAATCGACAGAGCCGTAGCCAATCCTACTGAACTGATCAGCAGAAAGGCAAGGAGTGTCAGGCCGCGGGCAATACGATTGATGAAAAGAGAGAATTTCCCCTGCGATTCCGCTATCGCTACCACCCCGGCCAAGAGCGCACAAACGCCGCCCAGCACAAATATGCCACGGAGCATCGGACCGCCGATGGATACGAAGATCTCGGAAAATGTCGGATCTGAAGCCGCCTGGACCGACGGCAGAATCCACATAACAATCACGGCGAGAGAAAACAGAAATTGCCAGATACCCAGAGATTCGGATTTTGTCGCCAAGGTGCGGGAGTGTAATACCGCGGAAAGCGCCGCCAGTGAAAGCAGTCCGGCGATGGGCAAAACCACCAGATTAATTCCGATGAGGTTCTGTTGCAGCATGGCCAGAATCAGCAGGATGGTCAAGCTGGCACTGATGTTGAGCATCAAACGACCACGCGCATCACCGCGGAAAATGGGAATTAGAACAAGCCCGGCGATAGAGCCGACAATTTCCACAAATTTCAAGGCACCGGGAAGAGAGCCAGCCAGCGATCCGGCTTTCAATCCCGTCCACCATCCGGTCTCACCAACCGCGTGCGGCATGAAGAATATCGCCCCCATCAGAAGCAGACATGCCGCCTGCGCTGCAAGAACGCTACTCCATGATACCCAGCGCGGCATCGCCACAGTCGTCTCTGCCATGAGGCTGCCCGGGGATGGAATCGGTGGCACGGGCGGCGCTGCGGATAATGAGTTCTCCGCGGTCACTATTGAATCCGAGAAGCGCACCGTCGTTACCTCTTTGTTACCGGCGGTCGGTGTGCCCGCCATCGGCACGGTCGATGCGGTAGTGGTAATAGGGTTAACCACGGATCGATTCTGCTTTAAACGTGTGAACATATTGGCACTCTCAAATGAAACAAACAATCCGAGGAAACAAGTTTTATATCCCAGCGCCGAATCCTCGTAACTGCGGCGATGGCACAGTTGTCTATCGGCTTACGCCCGGTGTTTCTTAATTCTTTAGATATTGAATTATTGGTGCTTCCGATAAGAGATGTGTTTGCGTTAAATCATGCCGCGAGACATGAAATGATGGTCCGGATTTGTGTGGATTTTATCTTCCCATAACACTTACGCATTTGCGGGCAGTGTTGTGTCGCATGAGGTTCAGGAAACGATTATCGGTAGCGTCAGATCACATTCGCAGTGCGGCACAATTATTGCCTTACAGCGTCCTTTAATCTTCAAATTGGGCGTTCGAATATACATTTTGTACGTCATCATGCTCGTCGAGGGCGTCAATTAAAGCCTGAACACTCCGGGCGTGGTCACCACGGACGCTGATCGTCTGGCTTGGAATCATCGTAATTTCCGCCGATACAATAGGCGTCTTAGCCGTCAGAAGGCCTTTGCGGACTTTTTCAAAATCCACCATCGTCGTCAAAACCGTATACCCCTCTTCGGCGGATTGTACATCCATCGCGCCGGCTTCCAGCGCCAGTTCAATGAGTTTATCTTCCTCAATGGCCTGGCGTTCCACGGCAATGACACCCTGACTGGAAAACATCCAGCCCACGGAATTCGCGGCTCCCACCGATCCGCCATTGCGATCAAAAATAACCCGGATTTCCCCGGCGGTGCGGTTGCGATTGTCGGTCAGGGCGTCGACCAGAATCGCCACACCTCCCGGCGCATAGCCTTCATATAATACCGATTCATAATTGTTGCCACCCAGTTCACCGGTGCCGCGCTTGACGGCTTTTTCAATGGTATCATTGGGCATGTTGGCGGCGCGGGCATGGAGAGTGGATGCT
>JAJYGE010000273.1 GCA_021785155.1 Planctomycetota bacterium | reverse complement strand
CCGATCTGAGAATTGGATATGTCAACAACATTGGCTTTGGCAAAGCGTGAAATCGCCGGGCTGTTTTATTCGCCCATCGGCTACATTGTCCTGGCCATTTATCTGCTTTTTGTGGGGCTGCTGTTTTCATTGCTGGTTATGCAGCCGGGCGCTGTTGCTGATCCCGGCCCGATGTTTCAGTGGAATCATCTGATTTTAATTTTTGTCGTTCCCTTTATGACCATGTCGCTGTTTTCTGAAGAATACCGTTCGGGACGCATTGAAACGCTGCGTACCAGCCCGATTACAGATTTCCAACTGCTGATGGGGAAATTTCTGGGGGCTATGGGATTTTATTGTGTGGTTATCGCATCAAGCCTGATATTCATCCTCATTTTGTCCCTGTTTGGCCGACCGGATTATATGACGGTGCTGACGAGTTATCTGGGTTTGCTGCTGATGGGAATGTTAATGGTGTCCATCGGATTGTTTTTTTCCGCCTGCACGCAGCATCAGATACTTGCAGCGATGAGCAGTTGCGTAACACTGGTGGCACTGGGGATTTTATTCCAGGCGATATCGTATTTTCTCGGGGCGGCTCTGGGGGTTTCATGGGCGTGGCTGCGCACGCTGCGACATGTGTTGCGGTATCTGGCCATTGAACCGCACATGGCGAATTTTTCGCGCGGTATTGTTGATAGCCAGAATATGATTTTTTTCCTGACCGGGGCGGGATTGTTTCTGTTCTTAACGTATGTGGTACTGGAAAGTCGCAAGTGGAGATAATCCGCGAGCGATGACCGGCGAATAACCAACAACAAACCAATGAATGAAGATCAATGCGTGATTGGAGAAATGGTTTCTCATGGGCGAACTAGAAAATAACGATAAAACGACGGCTGCATCCGCAGCGGCTAAGCCGGTGTGGAATGCGGGCAAACGCCGGTCCATATACGGTTCCAATACCGCGGTGCTGGTGATTGCCGCGGTGCTGGTGGTGGTATTTGTGGATTGGCTTTCGGTGCGTTTTAATTACTCGAAAGACTGTACCACGGGCGGCATTTATTCGCTTTCCCCTAAAACCCTTAATCTGCTCAAGCTGGTCAACAAAACCGGCAAAAAGTTTTATCTGGTCAATGAATTTCCAACCTCTCTGGATGCTGATCCCGGCGAGCGGTCAGAGGGGTTAAAAATTCAACGGCTGATCCGCGAATATGCCAACGCCTCTTCCCATGTTGCGCAGTATAAGCCCGCGACACTCAACGAATTAAAACGCAAAATTCGCAAACGCTTCGGCGGGCAGTTTGATTCGTATCGGAAGGCCGTGGATCGCTTTACACCTCTGGCGGCGGAACTTGTTACATTCTCGGAATCAGAAGCTAAGAAAATTGATGCTTTGGAAAACAATCCGGATGTAGCCGCCACCAATGATCAGTCGCAATATTTCGCCACATTGCAAATCAGCTTCAGTCACAGTGCCGGCATACCCCGGTTGATAGCCCGGTTGCAACGGAAAGTGGCTGCCACGCGGAAAAATCCGTTGCCGGATTGGCCCACTTTAACGAGTTCTCTGGCCTCAAACCTCGAGAGTATACAAAAGCAATTTGAAGCGTTAAGCAAGAAGAATGTCATCGCCGCTTTCAGCCCGCTGGTACAAAAGCTGCTGCAAAAAGATGCCACGGCATTTAAGGATCAGGCGGCGAAACTTGCGTCATACACCGCACTGTTAACGAGCCTCAAACCCGTGAAGTCAGGAAGTGTGCTGAGCGAGCTTCATGCGGATTCGCTGATTGTCATGGGCCCCAAGACCGTTAAAGTTCTGCATCGGGATCAATTATTTGTGCCGCAGGGCAACCCCGGTCAGGGCCAGTTGCAGTATGCGTTTCAGGGTGAACAGGCCGTCAATTCGGCGCTATTGGCCATGACGGAAAAACACCGCACCAAGGTGGTATTTGTCAGCGTGAATTCCATGAACCTCATTTCCGCGGGCGGCCCATTTACCGCGGCTGCAAAAATGTTGCGGCAAAATAATTTCAAGGTCTATCAATGGTCGCCGGGGGCCGCGGGTAATCCGCAGGCACCGACCGCCAGTGAAAATCCTCCGGCCATCGGTAAGGGCGTGATCTGGGTTATTCTGGATTTGCCGCCCTCCGGGCAGATGGCGCAGATGGGGGCCATGGTGTATTCCATGATGGAGCAGAAAATCAGTCAGCAATTGGCGCAGGGCGGTAACGCCCTGTTTCTGCTTAGCGCCATGCCGCCACAACTGATGATGATGACTCAGGGGCAGATACCCTATAAGAGCATTCTCGCCGGATACGGTATCCGCCTGCGCAGTACCTATCAGGTTGTGCAGCGTGTAGCGGCGCAGGGCGGGCATCATCTGGATGTGCCGCAAATTCAGATTGCCAGTTATCCCGATACTGTCATTAGCAAACCCATTGAATCACTGGCGGCGATGCTCGCGGGAACGCAGGGGCAGGATGGCTCGTTTATTCTTTCTCCGACGTATGTTGGCGTCATGGCACCGCAGCCCAAAGGCGTGGCGGCAAAAATATTTTTGCAGACTTCCGCCAGTCCAAATGTGTTTGGACAAACACAGCCCGCCGCGCCCGATGCCGCGTTTAATGCGTCTGCGGATCTCAAATCGCCAATCCCGCTGGGCGTGATGGCACAAAACGCATCCACGCGCGTGGTTGCCATCGGTAATGTCATGTTTGTCACAGACGGATTAATTAATGCCGCAACCCCCGCAATATCCAATGGTTCTCTGACGATGATTTCCAATTTCCCCGGTAATGCGGAACTCTTCATGAACAGCATCTATTGGTTGGCGCATCAGTCGCATTTGATTGCCGCGAGTCCGCGGGCAACCGTTGCTCTGCGTATAAAGCGTATGAGCGGCACGGAAGAGGCATTTGTGCGACTGAGCAGTTTTGCCATGCCGGCGATTTTGGCGATCGCCATTGGGTTGATGGTGTTTGTGGCGCGGCGACGGATATAATTCCGCCGCACTGACAGCCAAAGGACATGACATTACAAAATAAATATCCAAAAAGGATTATGCCGATGAATTCGCGATTAACAATAGTCGTACTTTTAGTTCTTATTGTTCTTGTGGCAGTTGTGGCCTATGTGAGCAGACAGCCCAAGCCACCGACTCATCCGACGAAACATAATTACGTGTTTTCTCCCCACGGCGCTTCGCTGCAGAGCTTTTCGTATAAGGCCGCCGACGGCCCGATGCTGGCTTTCAAGCATGTCGGCACGCACTGGTTTATTGTCAACCCGATCAAGGCACGCGGTCGGGATTATGCGATCGGTGACCTTGCCAGCACGCTGGCGGATTTGAAATGGCGGTACCGCAACAAAATCACGTCCAGCGGGTCACATAGTCTGGCTCATGCTGGTTTGGAAAAACCCAAAGCCGTTCTCACGGTTGTAAATCAATCGGGAAAAACATTCACCTTAGATATCGGTGCCCAAAATGCCACCGGGCGATGGTATGTCCATCTCGCGGGGCAGCATGATCCTTATATTGATGTTGTTAAGGCTGATTGGCTTGCCCGGCTCAATCGTCCGGTGCGTAAATTCCGCAATCGCTCTCTGACTTCGTTTCACACCCGTAATATCGCCAGCATCACGCTGCGATCGGCCGGCCAAAGCATCCAATTGGTGCCGCACGGGAAAGGCTGGCTATTGACCAAGCCATTTCTGGCGCCCGCCGCCGAGGCTGCCGTTACCAGTTGGATCAGCAATCTGCAACTGCTGACCGCGCACAGATTTTCTGATATTCCCGCAGCGCGAGCCGGTGTCAAAAATGGTCCTCTAACCATTACCGTTGATTTCAAGGCGCCGCATCCACTGAAAGTTGCGGCGGCGAAAAATAAAGCCGCAACCACTGAAAAGCTTCCCACGCCGGTTCCGCTGGTAATCCAATTTGGAATTAAAACGGATTTAACCGGCAAATTTCTGTACGCGCAGAGCAGTTATAACCCTGGTGTATGCATTGTGCGTGACGCGTCGTTTAAGCAGATGGATCAAAATGTAACTGCATTGCGCGACCATCATCTTGTGGCGGCCAATGTTGCAGCGAAGGCTTCCACAATTACCATCACGCGCCGCATCGGCGTAACGGGTAATACTCCCGCCACGCTTAAAGTTCGTAAAATAGATGGAAAATGGGTATTGAATGCATCCTCCGCGCAGCAACAAGCCGCCGCCAGTGGCGCTGTAACCAAGTTATTGGCGGCCCTGCGCGCTGTGCAGGCCAAAAGCTTTTTGGACAGTAAAGCCAACTTGGTGGAACTGGGGCTGACCAGCCCCGCAGCTAATTGGACCATCACGCTTGCCGGCCATATTCATCCCATTCGGATTGCTTTTGGTACGGCACAAAAGTCTGGCCTGGTACCCGTTAAGATTTCACTTTGGCCAAGTGTTTATTTTGTCGGCCCCGCAGCGGTCAAGTCATTGCTGCCGCAACTCACGGCACTGCGAAGCAAGACCGTGGCCGATCTTACCGGCGTTAAAGTTCAACGCGTGGTCATCCGTCATGCCGGAGATACCATGCCGCTCAACAACGTTGACGGCAAATGGATGCTAAGCTCCAAAAAGCCCGCGCCTGCGGGATTGGTCAATAGCCTGCTTTTAGCCTGGAAGCCGCTGCTGGCGAAAAAATGGTTTATCAATGCCCGCTCGGCTTCCTCCGTTCCGCCCATAACTGTTGATGTCACAGTTCTGCATCCTGTTAAAACTTCGACTTCGGCGACGGCAGCAAAAAAGCCGGGAACACCGGTAAAAATCCAATATGTTTCGCAACATGATGTGCTGACCCTTTGGAATATCACGATGCCCGGTAAGGTCGCAGTTGGTGCAAAAGCAAAGCCCGCAACTTCGCAAGCCGCTAAAACGCAATGGCGTGCCGAACTTGTTCAAGCGGGTCATGTGGTAACCAATCCGGTATGGAGCTTCCAGCCGAAAACCGGTTTGGTTGCGGCGATTCAAGCGCTGCTGAAAGCACCAAAATAAGAGCTGCGGCACATGGGAATGTGGTCCCGGGCCATTTTGTCGATCGAGAGCTTGAGTCGGGATGGCTGCCAAATGTGGCGGCCAATCCATAATCTGAAAAACGGCGCCAGGAATGTCGAAAATGTGGATGTGGGGAACTTATTTTCAGCCTGTCTGATGGAAAATCGGGGATTTTTGTGTTTTCCCGTGTCGGATAACTTGCAATTCCAGCTTACAGCGCCATAATTCTGTGCTTCGCGGACGGCGCGGAGCTTGTTTTCGTGCCGAGCCGCCGGGACGTACCGCGGCAAGCCATGGAAAGCCGGGCGCTGGGCTTGGCAACATGGGCGGTGTTTTGGTGATGTTGATTACATCGGGTTGAGAAATATGGATTACCCGCTGATTATTGCAACCGCGTGCGGTGCGATTGCTTTGTATTTAATGATGCCCCGTGGGCAGGCCTGGCTGGTAAAGCTTGGCGCGCTGATTGGTGTTCTGGCTTTGGCATCAGGCTTGAGCTATCTCACACATTGGGCCAGCATTCAATTTCCCGCGCAGCACGCGGCCGGCCCCGGGATATTTTTTTACGCCTTTGCCCTTATTACGCTTGCCTCAGCCGTGGGCGTGGTATGCCATCCTAAGCCTCTTTACTCCGCACTGTATTTTGTGCTTATGACACTGGCTATCGCCGGCTTGTTTGTGTTGCTGATGGCGGAATTTATCGCTGTTGTCCTGATCATTATCTATGCTGGCGCCATTCTGGTGACGTACGTATTTGTGATTATGTTGGCCAGCCCTTCGGGCGTGGCGGCGGCGGCAGTAGATTACGACCGCATCAGTGCCGATCCGCTTATTGCGGTACTGGTAAGCTTTTTACTTCTCGGCACGGTGCTGGAAACGCTTTTTACGCACGCGCCGCACGGATTTATCGCGGCCAGCGCATCGGGTGTAACGGCGCATGCGGCCCATTGGGGCGGCTTGGCGGCCCTGGGTAAAAATCTGTATTCGCGATATACGCTTCCCTTGGAATTGGCCGGTGTTTTAATGACCATCTCGCTGGTTGGTGCTGTGGTGATTGCCCGCAAGAATGCTCCGCATACCCACATGCTTGGTTTGGGAGAAATGCCGGCGGAATAACGCGGTGATAAAACATGATGATGACACACGCAACAAGTTCTTTCTCCGATCCGGTGCTGGTGCGGTATCTCGCGTTGGGCGCGGTGCTGTTCGCCATTGGACTGGTCGGATTTATGGCACGCCGCAACATGATCATGATTTTCCTTTCCACGGAAATCATGTTTCAGGGCGTGGCCATTAATCTCATCGCCTTCAGCCGTTATTACCATAATGCCGATGGGCAATCGTTTGTTATTTTCCTATTGACCGTGGCGGCAGCGGAAGCATCCTTGGCTCTGGGCTTGGTGGTTATGTTGTTCCGCCAGCGACAGACGCTCAATGTGGATGCCTGGTCCGATATGCAGGGGTAGGACGCCTTTGTATTTTCCCGGGAACCGGTTGTTTAACCGTGGTTCCTGAATTTGAGGGATATTCCGGAGTTTGAAGTGTTCCAATTAATTCACCAGCTAACCCTTGACCAGCAGGCTGAAATGTTTGCCGGCTTGATTCCTTTATTTCCACTGGCGGCGATGGTCATCATCGCGGTGTTTGGAGGCAAGGTTCTAAAAGGTCGTGCACATGTTCCCGCCATCATCGGGATCGCCTGTTCGTTTTTTCTGGCCCTTCTGCTGTTATTGATTTTTGATGTCGGCCAATTCAATGGTATTAAAGCGGCCTTGTTCCACATTACAACGGCTCAGGCCAATCAGATTGGTGCGCTTAACCCTGAATTTCTGCAAATGAAATTTACCACCTGGTTCAGCGCGGGTGGTTTCAACATTCCTTTCGGCGTTTATCTTGATCCGTTGTCGGTGCTGTTTGTTTCATTTGTCACCGGCATATCTCTGTTGATTTTTATCTATTCCAGCGGCTACATGGAAGGGGATTACGGTTATTTCCGTTTCTTCGCCTATTTAAGCATGTTTGTTACCGCCATGACGATTCTGGTGCTGGCGAATAATTTTCTGCTGGTGTACCTGGGGTGGGAAGGCGTGGGCCTGGCCAGTTATCTGCTGGTGGGTTATTACTATCCCAAACGTTCCGCGCGCGATGCGGCCACCAAAGCGTTTATCGTCAACCGTATTGGCGATACCTGTTTTGCCATCGCCATATTCATGATCTATCTGACATTCCATTCGTTGAATTTCGCCAATGTGTTCTATGGCCCGCTGCAAAGTGCCAGCTTCCGTTCGGCGCATGAGTCCATGATGTTCTGGATTCCGCTGTTGCTGATGTTTGGAGCTTTTGCCAAATCAGCACAGTTTCCGCTGCATGTGTGGTTGCCTGATGCCATGGAAGGCCCCACGCCGGTTTCCGCGTTAATTCACGCCGCCACCATGGTCACTGCCGGTGTGTATCTTATCGCGCGGTGCATGCCTATTTTCATGCATGATCTGCCGGTATTGCATCTGGTGGGAATCATT
>JAJYGE010000500.1 GCA_021785155.1 Planctomycetota bacterium | reverse complement strand
CAAATCACACCGCTTTACCCCTTCGGCTACGGACTATCCTACACCACCTTCTCCATTGGTGGCCTGCATATCACCACCAGCGGTTCCGGGAAGGCCCGCACTGTTACCGTAACCGCCAACGTCACCAACACAGGCCATCGATCCGGCGCGGAAGTGGTACAATTATATGTTCGTCCGCAGGAAGATCGGGCCAATCGCTGCGTACAGACGCTGAAGGGCTTTGGCCGCGTGAATCTCAAGCCCGGCCAAAGTCAAACGGTGACCATGAAATTGCATTGGCGTGACTTCGCGTACTTCAACTCCCACGCGAACCGCTGGGAAGTTCCCGCGGGAAAATATCAGATCGCCGTTGGCTACAACAGTCGGGATATTGCCGCCACGGGTATGGTGTTGGTGAAATAGTTAAACAAAAGGCAGCACAATGGAATTGCTTACCCGCAGAGACTGGATTAAATCGACCGCAGTGCCGCTGTTGGCGGGCGGTTTGCCCCACACCGTAATTACTTCCGATATTGTCGTATATGGTGCCACCAGTGGCGGCGTGCTGGCGGCCGTTCAGGCGGCGCGACTGGGCACCAACGTGACGCTCCTGGCGCGGCACGACTCCATAGGCGGCGCGAGTTCCAACGGTCTGGGTTTTGCGGATGTGGGTTGGTGGACCAGCATTGGCGGTTTAGCCTATGAGTTCTTTCACCGGCTGTGGCTATATTATCGCAACCCGGCGGCGTGGCGCTGGCAAAGCCGCGAGAGCTACAAGGGTGTTCAAGGCCAGGGCCCCCCGGCCATGGATGATCGCCTTAAGGCCATGTGGTGTTTTGAGCCTCATGCGGCGGAATACGTATTCCGCGCGATGCTCAAGGAAGCGGGGGTGCGGGTGGTACACGGACAGTTGGACCGCAGCGCGGGCGGCGTAAATTGCGACGGCTCGATGATTCACTCCATTCGCACGATCCAAGGCGATATTTTTCGATCTGGAATCTTCATTGACGCAACGTATGAAGGCGATCTGATGGCGGCCGTCGGCGTGCGGTTTTTTACAGGGCGGGAAGCCAACAATATCTATGGTGAAACGATTGATGGTATTGAGAAGCGCCTGGCCATCGGCAATCAACTGCCACCGGGGATTGATCCATGGAAAATACGCGGCCATCGAAATAGCGGGTTGTTACCGGGTGTTTTTCAACACATCGACGGCGCTGACGGCAGCGGTGATAGTAAGATTCAGGCGTATGGCTACCGCATGTGCCTGACCGATGTTGCGTCGAATCGCGTCGCCGTTGAAAAACCGGAGGGATATGACCCCGAGGCGTACGAATTGCTTTTCCGTTCCATTTCCGCCGGGGTGCGCCGATTTTTCACTCTCAGCACCCTGCCAAACCGCAAAACTGATTCCAACAACAGCGGGGGAATGTCCACGGATTACATCGGCATGAGCTACGGATATCCTGATGGTACAGATGCTGAAAGGAAAATTATTTCTCAAAACCATCGCCGCTGGCAGATGGGGCTGGTGTGGACAATTCAGCACCACCCGCGCGTTCCCGTGGAGATCAGAAGATTCTACCGCCCCTGGGGGCTGGCGCGGGATGAATTTACCCGGACCGGGAATTGGCCGGAAGAAATTTATGTTCGGGAGGCCCGGCGGATGATCGGCGAGTTTGTTCAAACGCAGAACCAGGTGCTCGACGACCACGCCATTCGCGATGGCGCACTGCTTGGATCTTATACGATGGATTCACACAATGTGCAGCGTTATGTTGATCATCTGGGACAGGTGCGTAACGAGGGTGATGTGCAGTGGCGTGTTCCCCGGCCCTATCGCGTATCGTGGCGCATCATTCTGCCACGTCGTGCCGAAGCACAGAATCTTCTGGTGGCTGCGGCCGTCAGCGCATCGCATATGGGCTTTGGCTCCCTGCGGTTGGAGCCGGTGTTCATGATGCTCGGTCAAGTCGCCGGCACGGCGGCGGCGCTATCCCATAGGAATAGGGCCGGTGTGCACGCCCTGCCTTACGATGTTTTACGTCGGCAATTGCTGACCGACCATCAGATTTTGGAGTGGCACTGAACCGGCGTGAAAGGTGTTCCGGACACATCTGAGCTATCATCATTTATGGAGAATCCGCATAATGCCACCTATTTCCCGTCGCCGTTTTGTTCAAGCCGTTTCCGCCGCCGGTGCGGCATTGGGGCTGCCGCAGGCTGCTTCCACCGTGGTCGCCGCGCCGCATCGTGTGCGGGTTGAAAACCATAACGGTGCGGTTACCGCCCGCGTTATCAATGACCCTGCGGGCGGAACACTGGAAATTCCCTGCACCATGCCCATGGCTTCCGGTGCGCCGCTGGGCGGCATCGGCACCGGGTTTATTGAACTGCGGCCCGACGGGAGTTTTTATAAGTGGCTGATTTTTAACGCCGGGCAGTGGGCCGGAAACTTACCCGCCGGCCAGACGGGCGTGAACCCGGATATGGGGCCGCAGAGCCTGCAGTTTCTCGTGCGGACACAGGAACAAGGAAAGGAATCGCCTGAACTGCGGCGGCTGTATCTGCGACCACATGAAAACAATCTGTATTCCCTGGCCTATGCGCAGGATATTGAATCCATTGGATATGATGCATGGTTTCCCATGACCAGTCTGCATTATCATGATTCCACCCTGCCTGTTCGCATCAGCGCTGCGGCTTTTTCGCCGTTCGTTCCCGGCAACGCGCGGGAGTCCGCCACACCGGGTTTCAACATGGTCTTTACACTTGAAAATACCAGCAATAAGCCGGTGGAGGTATCTTTATTGTCCTTGTTGGATAATCCGCTGGCCACCGGACACAAACAGCGGCAACTGAATAATACGATCCGGCAAAACGGTGCCACGACGACTTTGGCCATGACCACCAAGGTGGATGCTGAAAATAAAACCACATTGGGCAGTTTGTGCCTTTCCGTAACCGGCGGAATGCGCTCCTGGATCTCCGGGACATTTGCACAATATGCCGGCACCACGGGCTTGTGTCATTGGCGAACGCCACGCGTTAACTACATGCTGGTGGATGTTTTGCAGAAATTTTTTGCCGACGGCAAACTACCCGACACGTCCGGAGCAACGGACCCGGCGCAGGAGTTTAAACTCACCGATCAGCAAATCGACGTCTTAACGGCGGCGGAAGCCCAGCATTGGCTGCAACGGCTTTCCGAGGATGCGTTGTTGGACCGTGTAATTACCGGCGCCCGAACCGCTGCGCCCAATGTGCTTGCATCGGATGCTGGTCGCAAAGAGATTTTGAAGGAAATCAGCCGCAATCTTTCCGGCGATTTGGCCGGGCCGGACCGGGATCGTTCCACATGGGGCACCGGCGCCCTGGCTTCCAGCATCACGTTGGCACCCGGGCAAAAAGAGGAAATCCGCTTTACATTCAGTTGGTACTTTCCCCATCACTTCAGCCAATGGGGTGCGGATATGGGCCACAATTATGCCAACTGGTTTTCGGATGCTGTCGCGGTCAATGATCACCTGGTGCAAAAATATCCCACGCATCGCCGGGAAACGGAATTATTCGCCCGCACGCTGGCGGACACATCCTTGGGCCGTCCGTTGGCCTTTAGCTGGTCCAGCCATTTGAGTACCGCAGTTACCAACACCTGGTGGGTTAAAGATGGCAACTATGCCATCTGGGAAGGCTTGGGTTGCTGCGGTTTGTGTACCATGGACACGGAAATTTATGCAAGTTTTCCCATCGTCGCGTTATTCCCGGAACTGAAACTTTCCCAGATGCGCTGGATGCTCAAGTTTCAAAAACCTGATGGCCAGGTGCCGCATAATTATGAAGGTGATTTTAACCACGTTGACAATGGTTGGAATCGGGTAGATCTCAATCCGGTTTATGTCATGATGGTGTACCTGGACTATTTATGGACGGCGGATCAAGATTATCTCAATGATATGTGGCCGCATCTGGTCAAGGCGATGGAATATACCGGTTCACTGGACACCAATGGTGATGGCCTGCCGGATAAAGATACCAGCCTGCAAACTTATGACCAATGGGGATTGCGTGGTGCGCCATCTTATGTCGGCTCGATCTGGATCGGTGCCTTGCAGGCGGCCGTGGCGCTTGCTCAAGCCGTTGGTCAGCAGCAACAGGCGGAACAATGGAAGGCAACCCTGGCCAAGGCGTCCGAAAGTTTTGATCGCCTTCTATTTAATGGTGAATATTACGATCTGTGGGTGGACGGCACCCAACGCGACAAGGTCTGCATGGCGGCGCAGAATACCGGGCAATGGTTCAGCCATCTCCTTGGCCTTCCGACCACAATTTCCCATGCGAACTTGGATTCCGCTCTGCGCAGTGTCTGGAAATACAATTTTAATTCGGAAACGGGCTTGCGGAACGCCAGTGTGCCACGCGGTAAACGTCATCTTTTGATTTTGGATAATTTACAGGCCGGCGGGGTATGGTCCGGCGTTGAATATGCCTTTGCGTCATGTCTGATGGATTATGGCCATTATGCTCATGGCGCGGAATTGGTGGCGGCGGTGCATCGGCGGTATCTGCGGGCGGGAATGCCATGGAACCATGTAGAATGCGGGGATCACTATTCCCGCCCTATGAGCAGTTGGACCACACTGCTGGCGGCCACGGGCTTTAAGCCCGATCTTCCCCATCAGACCTTGACCCTTACGCCCAGAGCGCCCGGTGATTTCCACGCGCCCTGGGTAACCAGGGAAGGCTTTGGCCGCCTCAGCCGGACCGGTAAGGCGATTCAATTGACCTGCTTGTCCGGACACATCGCTTTCAGAGTATTGCGGGTAAACCTGCCGACGATAAGCCGCGGCGCGACCATCAATGGAAAAAAACCAGGGCAGCGCATCACGCGCGAAAATAGCATGAACATTATTACCTGCGATCGGCCGTTGACCATATCGGTCGGCCAGACCCTGGTTATTGGATAGCTCCGTGTACCAGATAAAAATGGCATGACGATCCATGTATCCGCGCGGGAAGGTCATAGGCGCACCATATCAGTTGGTGCAGTTGGTCGTTTCATCCGTACGCCGGGCCGGTGCTGATCAAGAATTGGGACTACGGGCCATCACAATTTGGCGCGTTGATTAAGAAGGTGTTAACATTGACCACAATGCACTGATCAATAATTAAAAAAGGACGTTCCTTTTCATTGGTCATTGCTCTTTGGTCCTTGTAAGTATTGTATTAAAGGAGTTTTCAAATGGAAGATAATGTGACGGAATCTAAACAAGTAACGCGGCGACGGATGTTGCAGGCGGCAGCGGGGGCAGGGGCGGCGATGGCGTTGGCGGGTTGCAGTTCGGCTCATTCGCAGTCCAACCTGCCGCGTCATGCGCTGGCGGCACCGGCATTAACTTCCTCCTTCGTCCTGGATTTAACCGGTGACTCCTGGAGTATGCGTGAAGACGGCGAATCAGAAAAAATTCCCGCCATTGTGCCCGGCTCCACGTACACCGATCTGATGCGGGCCAAGAAAATCCCGAATCCCTATTACCGTGAAGACAACGGTAAGGTGCAGTGGGTGGCGGAAAAGAACTGGATTTATGAACGCAGCTTTGATATTCCGGAAGAAATGCTTGGCAAGCCGCACGTTGAGCTTAAGTGCCATGGACTCGATACACTGGCGATGATCTGGATTAACGGCAAAGAAATTGGCCGCACCGATAACATGTTCCGCGCCTGGAGCTTTGATGTCAGACCGCATCTCAAAGCTGGTCGCAACACCCTGAGCATTAAGTTTGATACACTAAGTCCTTACGTGGAAAAGAACCGGGAAGCTTACAAAAAAGAATACGGCATTGATTTAAGCGACGCGCGCTGCTGGGTGCGCAAGGCCCCGTATATGTGGGGTTGGGACTGGTGCCGGGCGGTGCTCACGCAGGGCATCTGGAAGCCCATTGAAATTCTCGCCTATGATGCGCAGATTACGGATGTGGGCATTTTCCAGCATCATCAGGCCTCCGGCGCGGTGCAGTTGGATATTCAAACCACGGTATCCGGAGCCAAAGCCAAGGCTCATGTTCGCACCCGTGTGCTGTTCGGTGATGCGGTGGTGGCCACCGCATCGGCCCGGGTGACCGATGGCATGGCGAAATGCCACATCGAAATTGCCAATCCTCAACTCTGGTGGCCTAACGGCATGGGCGAGCACCCGCTTTACACCGTGGAAGCCCAACTGCTGGAATCCACCGGCAGTGTGGTGGAGATACTGTCTTCCACGCCGAAAGTCATGGATACGAAGTGCCGTCGCATTGGTTTACGGAAAGTGGAGGTGCTGCCGCCCAAGGATGGCGTGGCGATGCACGTGCAGGTCAACGGCGTGCCGGTGTTTGTGAAAGGTGCGGACTGGATTCCCGCGGATAATCTTCCCACGCGGGTAACGCCGGAGATTATCCGCTGGTACATGGAAAAAGCCATTGATTGCAACTTTAATTTTATCCGGCTCTGGGGAGGCGGATATTATGAACAGGACGAATTATTTGATCTCTGTGATGAACTGGGCATTATGCTGCAATTTGAGTTCAAATTCGCCAATGATACCTATCCGGTCAACGACAAAACGTGGATGGATAATTTGCAATTGGAAATTGAGCAGCAGGTCATGCGTTGCCGGAATCATCCGTCGATTGTGATCTGGAGCGGCAACAATGAAATTCAGGATTTCAAGGGATATTACCATCTTTTTGGCGATGTGATCGGTGGAATTGTGCATCGGTTATTGCCGGGAGCTTTTTATGAAGTCGGCAGCGGTGCCGCCGGCAGCGGGGATATTCACACCTGGGATGTCTGGCATGGTGCCAACGGCGGCGCGCCATACAGCCAGTATCGGACTGTGGAAGGATTTGTCACAGAATTCGGCATGCAAAGCTTCCCTGTGCCCATGACGGTCGATTCTTATACCGATGCCGCTGATCGTAAGAGTGTGCATTCTCCGGTGATGCGCTATCATGAACTGGATGGCAGCGGCCACGGCATCGGCATTATCATGCACTATACTAATGAATATTTTGGAAAATCACCGGATAGTTTTGATGATACGCTCTGGCTGACGCAAATCAATCAGACCTACGGCATTCGTTATGGCGTGGAGCATTGGCGACGCGATATGCCGCGTTCCATGGCGGCAACGATATGGCAATATAATGACTGCTGGCCCGGCCCGACATGGTCCATGACCGATTACTATCGCCGCTTTAAGGCCATTCAATATCAAAGCAAACATTTCTTCGCACCAATTCTGGTCAGCGGCATACCGGATCCGAAAACCGGTAAGGCGGAGCTGCATATCACCAGTGATCGGCAGAAAGATGTTTCCGGTGATTTGCGGTGGTTTGTGACGGATATGGCCGGCACGGTGCTGACGCATGGCAGCAGAACCGTGCATATTCCGGCGCGCACCAGCAGCCTGGCGCATACGCTGGACCTTGCGGATCTCATCAGCAGTCATGGGATGGCGAATCTGCTGATCTGGCCGGAAGTGCGCGTGGGCAGCGTAGCGGTGGCGGAGAACGTACTATTCTTTGGTCGGCCTCTGAAACT
>JAJYGE010000248.1 GCA_021785155.1 Planctomycetota bacterium | reverse complement strand
ATAGCTGACATTGCTGGCATAGGGATTAATGGAAAATTCAAGCCCCGGCGTGGAGGATGGTCCGCTACCGAGAAAAAAATTGGCCAGCGTACCGTTTAACGCCGACGGCGGAGTGCTGGTATTGGGTGAAACACCGGCACCACTGACCGCATAATCAAATGAAATTGAAAATGGGCTGGCCGTGGAAAACGTATCGTTGGACAGATAAATATTATCTTCCGCCGCTGTGAGGTTGGTTGTGGTGCTGGTAGTAATATTCATCGACTGGCCGCCCAGACCAGAATCACCAGTGCCATTGAGGGCGAATCCGCCCAGATCACTGGGGGGAACGGTTGTGGCCTGCGCGGCGATAACCGAGCCAGCCAGTACCGCGGCAAATGCCGCACTGAAAACCAATGCGCGATTTTTTAAGTTCATCATTATTCCATTCCCCATAACACTGCGGCGTTGACAATGCTCTGTCAGGCCGGTCTTGTATTTTCTGCCACGTTCCAAAAGTTCCAAACCGCTATTGGCACGCCGTTCCAATTGCCTGCCAATAGCATCTGCGGCCAACATGGCCAAGGCATTATTCCCAACGCCTCAACGCGCCGATTGTTGCAGCAACCTTGCGGTGCCTCTTTCATCTCCCTATATCGGGCCTGTATAGCTTATAAAGCTATACAGTTTCGCCGCTTGGGCAACAGCAACAGTCCCAAGCCTGCCAAGGCCATGAGGCTCAAAGCCGCAGGTTCCGGTGTCGGCACCGTCACGGAAACGGATCCCTGCTTCGCACTGTTAAGAACCAGCGTTCCACCAGGAAGCATCGGCACAGGGTTCACGCTGCGCACATAATAAGGCGCGTTTTCCGGTAAGGAATAATCAAACGGCGTTGCTCCGGATTGTCTGGCCCCGCCAAACAATTCCGAGACAAATTCCTGATTGCTATCCACCTGCACGAGTTGTCCGCCGGTGATAAAGTTCGGCACCGCCGTTTTATTACTGCCTTCATTTACGACAAATGTCGCCAGTTTCTCGTTAAGTACATTGGCTTCTTCCGGGGTAACGGCTCCGCCGGTTTGTGATGAATACGCGCTATTGCCGGAGTTGGAAAAACTTCCATCACCGGCACCAATGGACCAAAATGACTTGGCAGTCAAACCAGAATTCATCAATGCTGTCGGGCCATTTTCGCTGAAAGTAACAACACTGATTGTGGACGCATGGCCGACCGAGGTTCCAACGAGGGCCGCGAGAACCGCTGCGGAACATAAGCCAAGCAACGATAACTTTGAGTAGTGCATAAAAACTTCTCTCTTTCCAAAAACTCCAACTGCCAACCGGCGGACGCCTCAACAGGTCATCCAAAAAAAAATCCGGCGAAGGTTTTGGACAATGCGTTATTTCAGAACTTGCTCTCGCACCCCTTCCGGCGTAGCAGTGCAAAAACAATCGCACGGGCCTTGCATAACCTTCTCTGCCAATCAGAATAGAATCTTGGAGGGTCAAGGTCAACAGATAAATTGAAAAATATTTAATTTTTCATGAAAAGGCAGTGTTATCACACGTTGGAAACGCCCCATAACACATCCAAGCGACTTTTACCGTCTTTTTAATGTGATTTGGGTGCCAATATCATAATCATCCGGCGGCCCTCAAGTTTGGGGTCACGTTCGGTTTTGCACACTTCGTCCAGATCAGCGCGAATCTTATCGAGAATTCCCCGACCAAGGTCCACATGGGCCATTTCACGACCACGGAACATAAGGTTGAATTGAACCTTGTGGCCATCTTCCAAAAATTTGCGGGCTTTGTTCATGCTCGTATCACGATCATGGGCATCAATTTTAACGCTGCGAATACGCAATTCCTTGAGCTGCGTAACATGTGATCCAGCGTGCGACTTCTGTTCTTTTTTTCGCTGCTTATATTTCCACTTGCCGTAGTCCATCACCCGACAGACCGGCGGTTTGTCCATGGGGGAAACCTCAACGAGATCCAATCCCGCCTCCCGCGCGAGGCGCAGAGCCTCAAGCAGCGGGATAATTCCCACTTGGTCGTCATTTTCGCTAATCAGGCGAACCGGAGAGATGCGAATCTGCTCGTTGCAACGCAAACCGTGATGGCTAATAGTCAATGCTCCTGAAAGCCCCTGCCGGCGGTCTTGAACCCACCAAGCACATAACAACTGATATTTGTAACGTATTATGGCCCCGGAGTCAAAAGCATTGAGCTTTTTTAATATTTTTTTCGGACGTGTTATAAACAAACCGGTGGCGGATACGTATAATGGTGGCAATGTAAATGGCCATAGCCATCTGCCGACGCGGCGTCGGCGGTGTGGTTGTGTGAGCTAAGTATATGCAAAGGAAGGCTTTATGAGTCAGTTTTTTAATTCTCCCGGTTCCGGCTACAACGACTCGCTGGTACCCGGCGTGCGTTCGGACGCGTTGGAACAGCGACATTTCATGAGCCGGGTATTCGGTTGGATGACAGTTGGTCTGCTGATTACCGGAATTGTGGCGTTGCTGGTTTCTGAAAATACCAAGTTTGTTGCCAGCTTGGCAAACGGTGGCTATTGGATTGTTTTCATTGCGCAATTCGGCCTGGTAATCTGGTTCGGCGCAGGAATCAACCGCATGAGTGCGGGATTGGCCACCATTTTATTTCTTGCCTATAGCGCCATGACGGGATTGACGTTTTCTATTCTTTTCCTGATTTACACGCAAGCGTCGATAGCCTCAACATTTTTTATCACCGCCGGAACATTTGGCTCAATGGCCCTGTATGGTTACGTCACGAAACGTGATCTGACCGGGTTGGGCCATTATGCCGGCATGGCGCTCTGGGGCGTAATAATTGCTTTGGTTGCCAACTGGTTTATGCACAGCACCGGCTTGCAGGCGATTATCAATGTGGTGGGCGTGCTGGTGTTTGTCGCACTGACTGCTTACGACGTTCAAAAGGCCAAGTTTATGTATCTCGCTGGGCCCGATGGTTCGCAGGCCAGTCAGAAAGCAGCCGTCAGCGCTGCATTTAATTTGTATCTCGATTTCATCAACATGTTCATATTCCTGCTGATGATGTTCGGAAACCAGCGCGATTAATGGTCGCAGCGCGTACCATTACCGCGTTGATTATTAACAAACAAGGGCCGGCTGATTTGCCGGCTCTTTTTTTTTCCGCTGAAAACAGAAAACCGAAATCTTTATATTCCAACTTGCTCGCCGGCGCATCAACGGGTAATCTCAAGGACATGCAGAAGTTCATGGCCGCTGACGACGTTGCGCAGACTGTAAGGCAGATTTCACAACAGATTTTGACCGCCGGTGAACTCATGGCGGGTGGCCCTCTGGCATTGGTGGGCATACGCCGGCGCGGCGAAATACTGGCCCAGCGTATTGCGGCGGCGATTTATACCGAAACAAACCGGACGCTGGAAGTGGGAGCGTTGGATATTACCATGTATCGCGATGATGTTGTGGGCAACCGTTCGATTATTATTCCCATGGGAACGGAGATGAATTTTCGAATCGATGATCGCCCGGTTCTCCTGCTCGATGATGTGCTGCATACGGGCCGCAGCGTGCGGGCCGCTCTGGATGCTCTGGTGGATTTTGGCCGCCCCCGCTTTATCCGCCTGGCGGTGCTGGTGGATCGTGGCGGAAGAGAATTTCCAATTTCCGCGGATTTTGTCGGACGACGCCTGGAAGTTCCCGATAAATCCCGGGTGCGTGTGAGCTTAAAGCCCATTGATTCTGATGATGCCGTTTTTGTGGAATCTACAACGCCGGCCACCGGAGGAGACAGCCGATGACGCAATCAACCACCTGGACTCGCCCGCATCTTCTGACATTGGAAGAACTTTCGCGCGAAGAAATTTTTGCCGTTCTGGATACCGCGCAGGCGCTGAAAGAAGTATCCACACGCAGCATCAAGAAAGTTCCGGCGTTGCGCGGAAAAGTGGTGGTGAATCTGTTTTTTGAGGACTCCACGCGCACCAGAACCAGCTTCCGCCTGGCGGCGCAGCGCATGAGCGCGGACGTGGTTGATTTTTCGGTTTCCACCAGCTCTGTGAGCAAAGGCGAAACGCTGGTGGATACCGCCCGCAGCATTGTGGCCATGGGCGTTGATGCCATTATCATCCGGCATCGCAGCAGCGGCGCTCCGGAGGTGCTAAGCCGACTGGTGCAATGCAGCGTGATTAACGCGGGCGATGGCAGCCATGAGCATCCTACGCAGGGGTTACTTGATTTATTTACCATGCGGGAGGCGTGCGAACGGCGCGGAAAAAAAATCAGTGACCTGCACGTGGCGATTGTGGGTGATATTGCCAACTCGCGCGTAGCACGCAGCAATTTATGGGCACTATCCAAGCTCGGAGCAAAAGTCACACTGGTTGGCCCCACGACGCTCTGCCCTTCGGCCTTTGCGGAGTTTGGCGCGCGCGTCACGCATGATCTGGACTCAATACTTGGTGAAGTGGATGTCATTAATATGTTACGCGTGCAGTTTGAGCGGCTCACCAGCGCGGCATTTCCCAGCGTGCGGGAATACAGCCGATATTTTGGACTCAATGAAGAGCGATTAAAGCGCTGTCGGAAAGATGTGCTGGTATTGCATCCCGGCCCCATGAACCGCGGACTGGAAATTACCAGTGCCGTAGCGGATGGCGAGAAATCAGCGATTCTGCGGCAAGTCAGCAATGGATTAGCCGTGCGGATGGCCGTGCTGTATTTGTGCATTGGGGCCGGCAGTTTTCAGAATAATGATTCATGAAAGGAACCGGTTAACCATGGGTAATCAAAGCATTACGGCGGTTAAGGGCTTTCTCGCCGGAGCCATGCACTGCGGCATCAAGCAATCCGGCAAGCCTGATTTGGCCATGCTGGTGAGCCGTGTTCCGGCAACGGCGGCGGCGGTATTCACCACCAACAAAGTGGTAGGCGCGCCGGTGGTGGTGGGAAGAGAACATATTCGACGCGGCATTGTCAGCGCCTGCATCATTAACAGCGGATGCGCCAATGTGTGCACCGGCAAGCGTGGCCTGCTTGACGCGCGGGAAATGTGTGAACGCAGTGCGGAGGTTCTTACCGGGCGTGGTTTTGCCATGCAAACCAGAGAAGTACTTCCCTTCAGCACCGGTGTGATCGGCCATTTTCTACCGATGGACAAAATTCGCACGGGAATCAGCGCACTGGCATCCAATATTGGTGACAGCGTAGAGCACGGTGAAGCGTTTGCCAATGGCATTCTCACCACGGATTTGAAAACCAAAACCGCCTTTACACAATTCAATCTCGCCAAGCGCACGATCACCGTTGCCGGATGCTGCAAGGGTTCCGGCATGATCGCCCCAAATATGGCCACCATGCTGGCGTATGTCGCCACCGATGCGGCAATCAGCCCGTCAAGCTTACGCACCGCTGTATGGGATACGGCGGATAGCACGTTTAATTGCGTGACCGTGGATCAACACACCAGCACCAGCGATACATTTGCCGTATTGGCCAACGGCCTGGCGGAAAACCCACGCATTGAATTGGGCACGACAGCCTGGCGGACTTTTTCACGGGCTTTGGAAATCGTGTGCGACTCACTGGCCCGGCAAATTGCTGCCGATGGCGAAGGGGCTACCAAGCTGGTTATTGTGCATGTTACCGGTGCCGCCACAGACGCCGACGCCCGGCGGGCCGCCATGGCCATCGCCAACAGCCCGCTGGTGAAAACCGCCATTCACGGCGGCGATCCAAATTGGGGACGCTTTGTCAGTGCCGCCGGATACAGTGGCGCCAAAATGAATCCGGATAAATCGCAATGTCAGGTGGGAAAAATCACGGTGTTTCGCAATGGCCGCCCGACGGAAGTTTCATTGGCGGATGTTCAAGCGGCCATGCAGCAAACTGAAGTTCATATCACGCTGAACCTCGGTGTCGGCGGCAAAGGCACCTGCCGGGTTTACACTTGCGATTTATCGCGCGAATATATCACGATCAATGCCGACTACCACACATAAATTAGCTGCCCACCCAACGCAGGCGGTAAATGCAGCCATTGGAATCGGAACTGAAAATTACCGAACAGTCGGTGTCTTCCGGCAGTTCACGGGCCGGGCCGGCACTTTTTTACCATGATTGCCAAGCGTTGAAACCATGATTTCCGATCCATAAGGCGTCATGGACTGACCACTTTTAAACATCGTGCAATCTCCAGCATTGAATCGGATCGAGATACTGCCGCAAGTGCTGCCGCGCGTCAAATGAATGTGATTTTCCTGGCCGCAACGGCGCACATGCGCAACAGCATCAAACCATGGCGGAAGCGGGAAATATTGGTTTGTCCATACGTGCGCTGCTTGTAATGCACCGGGATGTCCATAATTTTGAGATTCAACCGGGCGGCACCAAACAGCAGGTCAAAATCCCCGAATGGGTCAAAGTCTCCGAAGTACCCGCGATTGGCCGCGATACGAAGATAATCCGAACGCCGTAATACTTTGGTTCCGCATAGTGTATCGCGGAGACGTTGGCCCAAGAGAAACGTAAAGATGATTCCAAATGACTTATTGGCAATCATGTTCAAAAACTGCATGGCCTGATCTTCCATGGGATAAATCAGGCGGGATCCGTTGGCGAATTCACAATGATTTTGATGAATGGCATCGACAAACCGCGGCAACTCTTCGGGCGGCACGGATAAATCACCATCGAGAATCATCAGAATATCACCCGTGGCGGCGGCGAAGCCCATCCGCACGGCATCCCCTTTGCCGCGCCCGGTCTGCTTCAGGGCCGAGAGCTTCATCGGGCCGCTATAAGCTTCAACCGCGCGCTGTACCGCCGCCCAAGTATCATCCGTGCTGTTGCCTTCGACAAAAATAAGCTCCTGCACATTGGCCATCATGGGAATCCGCCGAATCAACGCATCGATATTTCCCGATTCATTTCGTACGGGCGCAACCACGCTTACCGAACCGGGCCGGCTGGGCGGCGGTACCACATTCATGGGGCGGGCAATAGTCAGCAAGGACAAGCCAAGGTGCCGTATCCCCGGCAATGGGGCCACCCACCGATTCAAAGCATTACTCAACACCGGAATTCCAAGCGGAGCAATAATCGCCGGCGTTTGCCGCACCACCTGCATTCCGCCCTGCACCAGAAGATTTTCCAGTTCGTCGCGTGGCAACCAGCTTTCATCGGGCGTAGCGAATTTGCGCCCCAGTATCTCAGCCGCTCGCAGCATGGGGGTCCAGAGGCGACTGCAGGTGCAGAAAATAATGCGTGTGCGATCATGACACACCTGCCTTATGGCGCTTAACACCGTGTGCAGGTCATATATTTCCTGCAACACACCGTTGCAAATGACATAATCAAACTGCGGCAGGTTCAGGGCGGCAATATCTTCAATGGCGGTCTCATGAAAAATTAAATGCGGATGGCTCTGCCGGGCTTCCTCCACCATGACCGAATCAATATCCAACCCCACGCCCATGGCCGGTGCAAGCGATGAGAGTAAATCCCCGTTGCCACAGCCGATTTCCAGCACGCTGCATCCCGGTAAGACATGGTGGGCAATAAGCTCATGCACGGTGTCGTGAAAATATTGATTGCGTTT
>JAJYGE010000268.1 GCA_021785155.1 Planctomycetota bacterium | reverse complement strand
CATTGGATTGGCTGTAATGGCGATCCGCCGCCGAAGTGCGGCAGCGAAGGCTTAAGTTTTCAGGATCATAAAAAACACAATATCGTGGTGGGCATGGTTTCCCGTGCCCACCACTTTTCATTGGTCGATGAATCCGGCCACGTCATGTGATAAATAAGCCGCTGATTCCGGGGGATTCAAAAATTCTCCTGGGATTAACCCGGTAACCCGCAGGCCCAGTGGATTGAGATTTCTTGAAATTCTTGCCACGCCCGGAGCTGCGGTTTATTTGCAGGCGGTATGCGAATATCCCGGGGGTAGAGTATAATCGTTTGAAGAGGAACGGCCTAAGGCTCGGGAAACGAGGCGCTTATTGCGTGAGCCGTCGGCTTGGCGGCTTAAATTGGAATTGGATGGAGGGGTATTGTGCGCTCGGAGTTCCCAACGGATGGCCATTCTTGTCGCCCTGAATCATGTTACGCATTACCGCTATGATCGGCTGGTAACGTTATCGCCTCAGGTCGTGCGTCTGCGCCCCGCGCCGCACACCCGCACACGCATTGACAGCTATTGTCTGCGGGTACTTCCAGCCAAGCATTTCGTAAACTGGCAGCAGGATCCGTACGCCAATTATCAGGCGCGTCTGGTTTTTCCGGAGCTCACCCGGGAATTCAAGGTGGAAGTGGATCTGGTCGCGGAGATGACCGTGATCAACCCCTTCGATTTTTTCCTGGAACCGGAGGCCGAAAAATATCCCTTCACCTACGACCCGGTGCTCAAGCAGGAGCTGGCCCCCTACCTTGCGGTTCCCACACCGGGACCGTTGCTGACGGAACTTGTAAAATCCTGCCGGCGGAAGGATCTTCGCACCGCGGATTTTCTGGTGGAAATAAACACCAAAATTCACCACCTGCTTAAATATCTCATCCGGCTTGAACCCGGCGTGCAAAAGCCGGAAGAAACCCTGGCCGCCGGCACCGGATCATGCCGTGATTTTGCGTGGCTGCTGGTAAATTTATTCCGGCATTGCGGTTTGGCCGCCCGCTTTGTATCAGGGTATCTCATTCAATTAACCGCTGACGTAAAATCATTGGATGGGCCATCGGGTCCGGAAAAAGATTTTACCGATCTGCACGCCTGGGTTGAAGTATTTCTGCCGGGTGCGGGATGGGTTGGCTTGGATGCCACCAGCGGACTATTTACCGGCGAGGGGCATATCCCGCTGGCTTGCACGGCGGAGCCTTCATCGGCAGCGCCCATTACCGGCGCGGTTGACGAGTGCCAGGCGGAGCTTGAATTCCGCATGTCCGTGCGCCGCGTGCGGGAAGACCCGCGCGTTACCAAACCGTATACCGAAGAACAATGGAAAAGCATTGCATCGCTGGGCCACCAGGTCGACGCGGTCCTCAAACGCCAGGATGTCCGCCTGACCATGGGCGGCGAGCCGACGTTTGTCTCCATTGATGATGTGGATGCACCGGAATGGAACACCACGGCGCAGGGGGCTCAAAAGCGGCAACTTGCCGGACAGTTAATCAAGCGGCTGCATCGGCGGTTCGCCCCCGGCGGGTTGCTGCACTATGGCATCGGCAAATGGTATCCCGGCGAATCTCTGCCACGCTGGGCTTTGGCATGTTACTGGCGTCAAGACGGACGACCTATTTGGAACGATCCGAAACTGATCGCCAACGACGGAGATAAACTCAACCATACCGAGCAGACGGCCCGCGACTTTCTAAGCAATTTGACGGATCGGATTAAGGGTGATGTTTCTTATGCCCACGCACTGCCGGGCTTTGAGGATGTCTGGTATTACCTCTGGAAGGAACGGCGATTGCCCGTAAATGTTGATCCGTTCAAAAACAATCTTAAAAATGAGGAAGACCGCCTGCGCATGGCCAAAGTATTTGAACAGGGTTTGGACAAAGTCATTGGATACGTCCTGCCATTGCGACCCATCGGCGCGCCGGGTGAAGGAATCTGGCAAACCGGAGCATGGTTTTTGCGTCCGGAGCGGCTCTATCTGATTCCCGGTGATTCACCCATGGGATTGCGCCTGCCGCTGGACTCTCTGCCATGGGTGGCGGATTCTCAATATCCGCACATTTTTCCGCGTGATCCGATGCAGCGCCTGCCGGAATTGCCCGATGTGCATGGTGGCCAGCGCTATCGCCGAGGGCCAATTGAACCGGCCAGTCCAGTCCTGTTCAGAGAACAGGACTGGAAAAGCGCCGAAGAAGGCATGGGGCCGGCGCTGGAAGAATATCGCAAACGCATAAGGGAAAACCCATCCTGGAAGCCCCAAATGGGCCAATCCGCATCGTATGTCGTTCGCACGGCGATATGCGTGGAGCCTCGCAATGGCGTGCTGCATGTATTTATGCCTCCGGTGCGGTATATTGAGGACTATCTTGATCTCGTAGCCCGCATCGAAGAAACCGCTGCGGACATGCGCGTGCCGATTATCATCGAAGGCTACACTCCCCCGCATGATCCGCGCGTGAAACACATCAAGGTAACACCAGATCCAGGTGTTATTGAAGTCAACGTGCAACCGGTCAAGTCCTGGGATGAAGCGGTCAGCGTCACCACCGGGCTTTATGAAGACGCCCATTTCTCCCGTCTGGGAACTGAAAAATTCATGCTGGATGGTCGACATTCGGGCACCGGCGGCGGCAACCATATTGTCATCGGCGGCGATACACCGGGCGATTCGCCCTTTTTACGACGGCCTGATTTACTTCAAAGCATGGTGGCATACTGGCATAATCATCCCTCGCTGTCATACCTGTTTTCCGGCCTGTTCATCGGCCCTACCAGTCAGGCCCCCCGCGCGGATGAAGGCCGTCCGGAAATGATTTATGAATTGGAAATCGCCCTGCAAGAAATTCAGCGCCGGCAAGACGTTCAGACGCCACCGTGGCTGGTAGATCGCGTGTTCAGGAATTTGCTTATCGATCTGACCGGAAACACCCATCGGGCGGAGTTCTGCATTGATAAACTATATTCTCCGGATTCTTCCAGCGGACGATTGGGACTGGTGGAATTCCGTGGTTTTGAAATGCCGCCGCACGCCCGCATGTCCCTGACACAACAGTTGCTGTTGCGCACGCTCATCGCACGGTTTTGGGAAAAGCCCTACCGCACCCCGCTGGTACGATGGGGAACCGAACTTCATGACCGGTTTATGCTCCCGCATTACGTCGCCGATGATTTTAATGATGTGCTGCGTGATGCCTCAGCCATGGGCTTTGACCTCCAACCGGATTGGTTTGCGCCGCATTTTGAATTTCGTTTCCCGCTATTGGGAAAAATTGATGCTCCGGCCGCCGGTGGAATGAAATTGGAATTCCGGCAGGCCATTGAACCATGGAATGTTCTGGGTGAAGAACCGGCCGGCGGGGCCACCGTGCGTTTTGTTGATTCATCGGTGGAGCGCCTGGAAATTAAGGCCTCGGGCCTGATCAACACGCGCCATCAGATCGCCGTCAATGGTGTGCTGCTGCCCTTGAATTCCACCGGGCGCAACGGTGAATTTGTCTCCGGTGTTCGCTATCGAGCCTGGCAGCCGGCCGCATGTCTGCATCCCACCATCGGCGTTCACACCCCTCTGATATTTGATGTGGTGGATACATGGAATGACCAGGCGGTAGCGGGGTGTGCCTATCATGTGTCGCACCCCGGCGGGCGCTCATTTGATCAATTCCCGGTCAACGCCTTTGAAGCTGAATCGAGGCGTATGGCCCGTTTTGTGGACTTCGGCCACACGCCCGGGCCGATTCGTGCGCGGACACTTGAGCCATCGCTGGAATTTCCGCTTACACTGGATTTACGACGCTGCACATGAGAGTTCAGGAGTTGGGAGTTAGGGGCTGGAATATGCTCAACAGAAAAATGTATCCGAAAGGCGTATGACACTGCAACAGGAACAAACTTCTCCCCCGCCCGTGGCTGATCCCCGGCTTTATGCGGCCTATGCGCCCGCGCCGGGACTGTATGATGAAATGATGGATCCGCAAGGCGCGATACGCGCACATTGGCAGATGTTTTTAACTCTGCTGGATGATCTGGGACCTGAAAAATTACACCATCGCTGGGAAACCGCCCGACAACTCATCCATGACAACGGCGTAACCTACAATGTTTATGGCGATCCCGCGGGCATGGATCGCCCATGGCATCTGGATTCGCTGCCCGTACTGTTCTCGGCCTCGGAATGGGCCAATCTGGAAGTGGGTGTCACCCAGCGGGCACGGCTGCTGGATGCCATTCTCGAAGATCTTTACGGCCCCCAGCGCCTGCTGGCGGAAAAACTCATTCCCCCGGAGCTGGTTTTTGGCCATGGGCTTTTTTTAAGGCCCCTGCACGGCGTGGCCGTTCCGCTCGGACGTCGGCTGCACACTTACGCGGCCGATATTGGCCGTGGGCCTGATGGCCGGTTTGTGGCCCTCATGGATCGCACGCAGGCCCCATCCGGCACCGGATACACACTGGAAAACAGGATGGTCATATCCCGGGCGCTTCCGGATGTGTTCCGTGATTGCCGCATCCGGCGTCTGGCGACATTCTTCCGTAGCTTTCGGGAAGCCCTCAAATCACTATCCAATCGGGAAAATCCGCGCATCGTCCTGCTGACACCGGGCCCGTATAACGAAACCTATTTTGAACATGCTTACCTGGCGCGCTATCTCGGTTATACCCTGGTGGAAGGCGCGGACCTCATTGTGCGCGATAATTATGTGTATCTCAAAATGCTGGGCGGATTGCAGCGCGTGGATGTCATTCTTCGACGGCAGGATGATGATTTTTGTGATCCGCTGGAATTGCGGGCCGATTCCGCATTAGGCGTGCCGGGCCTGGTGCAGGCGGTCTATTCCGGCAACGTTATCGTGGCCAATTCCCTAGGTTCCGGCCTGGCGGAAACGCCCGCCCTGATGATGTTTCTCCCCGCCATCTGCCGCCGGATTTTAGGCGAGGATATGAAACTTCCATCCGTCGAGTCGTTTTGGTGCGGTAACTCCGATGCCCGGCAATACGTGCTGGACCATCTGCCGAAGATGGTCATCAAACCGGCATTCAGCAGTGGACGCGATAAACCCGTTTTTGCCCGGAACTTAACGCACGATGAACTTGAAGCCCTCCGGTCCCGCATCATGACCTCCCCGTCGGAGTATGTCGGTGAGCACTATGTTGAATTGTCCACGACGCCGGTGCTGGTGGAAAACCAGGTACAACCGCGTCATCTGGTGCTGCGTCTGCATGTTACGGCTGTGGAAAACAGCTTTAGTGTCATGCCCGGTGGATTGGCCAGATTTTCCGGCTCCGCGGATTCCATGATTGTGTCCATGCAGCGGGGCGGCGGATCCAAGGATGTCTGGGTTCTCTCCGAAGGCCCGGTGGATTCATTCAGCTTTCTTCAACCCCCCGGCCAGCCGGTGATTATTTCCCGGTCCGGCGGCGATCTTCCCAGCCGCGTGGCGGATAATCTGTTCTGGCTTGGGCGCTATGAAGAACGGGCGCAGGCCAATGCCCGTCTGGCGCGGGGGATTGTCATCCGACTCATGGATCAGAATTTTGACTCTACCGCTGAACTTCCAACGCTTTTTTCCGCTCTGGCCAAACAAACCGTCTATGTCGAGCCAGAAGGCCAGCGGTTCACCGCCGAAAACAAACTTATTGAAATACTCCTGCGCAATACTCATGCCAATGGCTTTCCAGCCACGCTCAAGTCGATCTATCGTATCGCCGCCCTGGTGCGCGATCGTATGTCGATTGATATATGGCGAATCATCAACCGGCTGGATGAAGATTTTCCGCGCGCTAATAAAACCGTACCGGCGCTATTGGATCTCTTGCCCGCGCTGGACCGCCTGATCATCACCTTTGCCGCGTTTGACGGCCTGGCCATGGAATCAATGACGCGATCCTACGCCTGGCGATTTTTAGACATTGGCCGCCGCATTGAACGCGCCATCGGCACCCTGACGCTGCTTTCGGAAACCCTGGCCCCGGTGGTGGACCGCGAAGGACCGCTGCTGGAATCCGTTCTGGAAATTGCTGATTCCATTATCACCTATCGCCGCCGTTACACCACCCATCTGCAGGTTCCTCCCGTGCTGGATATACTTTTGGCCGATGAAAGCAATCCCCGCTCCGTCGCTTTTCAACTGCTGCGGTTACAGGAACACCTGGAATCTCTGGTGGTTGACGGCAGTGAAACCGGCCTTACGGCCCCACAGCGCATTGTGCTGAAAATACTGACCGACATACGATTGGCGGATGTTACCGCACTGGGGCAAAGCCATGATACGAATGAAAGCCACCGACGGCCGCACCTGGACGGCATATTACAGAAATGGCTGGAGGATCTGCGCATGCTTTCGGATGTCATCAGCCGCATGTACCTGGTACATATTTCTGAATCCCGACAGTTGGGCTTTCAACTCGGCTCCGGTGGCTGATGCGGGCCACTGATAATCCGTTGGAAATCGATATAAGAACCGGAAAAAGTAATTATGCCTGTTTATAAAATCAAGCACATCACCCGATACCGCTATCAACAGCCGGTGACGATTTGCCACCACATCGCGCATCTCCTGCCGCGCGAAGCGGCTCGCCATTTCTGGAGCTATGCGGATTTGGAAATTTCCCCCACCGCCATGCGCACCGATCGCTTTGATTATTTCGGCAATCGCCAGACCTTTTTCAGTATTCAGGAGCCGCACCGCGAACTGCTGGTTGTCTCCCGCGGAGAAGTGGAAATACTTGCGCCATCCACCGGCATGTTATTTTCCAATCAACCCTGGGAGCAGGTCCGGGATAACCTGTGGAATAGCCCGTCTCCGGATTTTCTCACTGCGGTGCAATTTACCTTTGAATCCAATAAAATTATCCAGACACCTGAGGCCGCCCATTATGCCGTGGAGTCCTTTACGCCAAATCGGCCGGTCCTTGAAGCACTGGAAGACCTCATGCAACGGATTCATCGGGATTTCAAATTCGACGCCACCGCCACCACCGTTGGCACCAGCGTGGCGGATATATTGCGCCACCGCAAGGGCGTCTGCCAGGATTTTGCCCATCTGGGCATTGCCTGCGTGCGGGCGATGGGGTTTGCCGCGCGCTATGTTTCGGGATATCTGCTCACCACTTCCCCGCCCGGCAAACCGCGTCTGGTGGGTACCGACGCCTCACATGCCTGGCTGAGCGTTTACGTGCCCGAGATGGGCTGGATGGATTTTGATCCTACCAATAACATGATCCCGGCTGAACGCCACATCACCGTCGCGTATGGACGCGATTTCTCCGATGTTTCACCCCTGCGCGGCGTGATTCTCGGCGGCGGCAAACATACGGTGCACGTATCGGTTGATGTGGCTGCCGAATAAGGACACTGAAATGTGCGGACGATTCACACTTGCCAATCCCGCCGCCGCGTTTAATGCCATGCCCTGGTTGCGCGATATTCCACCGCTTACTCCGCGCTACAACGGATGTTCCAACGACGTTTTTGCGTAACTCGTTGTTTTATAATTAGTTAAGTGTTATTTTTCGCGTTTACGTGTAGCCACTAAAATAGTTTGCTATTTGTGGCATTGTCCTTGCATTATGTTTT
>JAJYGE010000214.1 GCA_021785155.1 Planctomycetota bacterium | reverse complement strand
CGTCAGCGAAGCCCGGCGCACCGAGACGAAGAAATTAACGGATTGTGGCATAGGTCGCTATTTTTTCACCGGCCATGATTATTAATTCTTTTTTTCGCCCGGTGATATACAGGAATCCGTCATCATCAACACGGGCAATATCACCAGTCTTGAACCATCCATCGCCAGTCAGCACGGCGGCGGTTTCCACGGGCTTGTTGAGATAACCTTTCATGACATTGCGCCCACGAATCCAAAGTTCACCATCCTGATTTGGCCCCATCGGTGTTTCCGCCTCATTGACCATGCGCAGTTCCACGTTGGGCAGAGGCCTGCCGACACTGCCAGGTTTGAACGCCCACGGCAAACAGAAACTCACCATGGGGGAAGTTTCAGTTAAACCAAAACATTCCAGCATATCAATGGCGAAATCGGCTTTATATTTTTCCAATAGCGCCCGCGGCAACGGTTCGCTTCCGCTGATGGCGTACAGGACACTGGCCAGCGACTCACGCGCAGCGCTTTTACAATTTGTTAAAAGCGCATACATGGTGGGTACCGCGACGAGCACCCGAATTTTGTGTTTGACGATCAGTTCCAACGTGGCCGATGGACTGAACCGAGCCCGATAAATTACCCGGCATCCCAGGCTTAGAAGAACTAAAAAGCCCGCCATTAATCCCAGAGCGTGGAACATCGGCAATACGCCGAGGAATGCCATTTGCCGGTTGAATTGTGCATACGCGATGGCATCGGCGACGTTGGCATCCAGATTGCCGCTGGTAAGCATCACTCCCTCGGGAGAACTGCGGGTGCCGCTGGTATATAGAATTACCGCCGGATCGTCAGGTCTGCGTTTCGGCAGGCGCCGCGGCCGGGGAATTTTTTAAAATGACAGGTCTTCCATGAATATAATCTGAAATCCGGCGGCTTTCAGAGCCTGCGCGATCGCATCAAAATAATGAATCGTTAAAATGGTTTTCAGGCCAGCATCCTGACGAAATTCGAGCCGATACATTAGCACATTGAGTTTAGTCTTAAGTCAATTTGGATACGACGCCCGCCTATAATGTTCATAGGGATCTGTTTCTATTATCGTCGGGATGTCGCTACGTCCGCGTCGCTACGTCCGCTTTTTTGAAATCCCTTGCATATTCCTGTTATCATAAGATATTTTGTTGCTTCCGGCATTATTGGCAGGCAGTTATTTTGGTCTGTTGGAACTGGTGACAGGGGCAAATTGATCCAATATCTGGGTAATCTGATCCCGGCGACTGGAATTGAGCCAAATTCGTGAGCCATCCGCACTGCAATCCACCCAGTCCAATTGCCGCAAATATGCCAAGGTGGGCGTTAGTGCCGCCGGCTCTTCTCCAGGCTTCAATAGATCACCGGTAGCCACGCCGCGATCTCGGGAAGCCAGTTTAACCAACACTTCCGCCGCGCGCGGACGATCTGTATTGGCCGCAAGAATCTGCAAGAGCTTGCGCAACGGCAACGCCCGCACCACCATTCGCGGCCCGAAGAAAAAGGGGCGAATCAACCAATGCTCCACATCCGCCTGGTCATCATTGAGTTGCAGACCCAGGGGGCCAAAACTTTGTAAATCCATCTCGGTTTCCATGACCGAAACGACCCGTCGGCTATCTTCGTCCTCGCGTGTGCGAATGATGGCTGCCTCCGGGGCAATGTTGGATTTCTCGCGTAACAACAGCAGCGGGACAAATATTGCCGTGAAAAATATCACGCAGGCCAACCAGCCCAACCACGAACCGGAACCACTGGAAAATTGCCGATACGCAAAATACGCCATCGATCCAAGCAGCACCGGAAGTATTAAAGTTAGCACTGTTCCGATACCTAGCATCCAGAGCAATTCCTTGTCGCGCGATTGCTCCCGGCGTTTGAGTAACTCGGCAATTGATAATAATTCCATACCAGCCATTTTCGCATTGTCGATAAAGTGATGGCGTGAATCAAGTGTGTCACAAACATTTTGCATAATTATACTGTTCGGTTCAAGACCTGCTGCGCCTTGAGCGGCGGCCTGTTATTTCCGGTTTTTTCCATGGTCCGGCGGCAATCCGAGCTGTTCTCGGACCGCACGATTGAGCCAGACTTTGGACCAATCCGTATTCAGGGCCGCCAGATCCAGAATCATCAGCGTGCATAATGCCGCATGAATCTGCGGTTTGGTCATGCCGTGATTCATTAAGGGATCCACATCAATTGAAGCGCCTGGAGCTTGAGCAATCGCGAGAATAATTTGCGCTGCCGAGACGTGATCCCCGTTCGCCGCAAAGCGGTATACCTTCCACTGCAGCCTCGCTTTAACCAAAATATCCGCCCAGAAGCAGGGGATGCGCACAAGCCAATGCGGCGGTACGTCATCCTGTAATAAATCCATGCCCAGTGGAATATAATAAATCGGTCCTGGAATGCTGCGTGGGAAGATATCCGTTGGGGGCCGGCGCTCGCTGGACTGATAGAAAAAATTGCGCGTCACCCATTCGCGCTTCCAGGCCACGACCATAAGACCGAGATAAAACAGCACCCAAACGGCGAAAATTCCCGCACCAATGCGAAGCGCCACGTCGGCGGAGCCTACGACAATAATCCAGATCACAATATAAAACATCATCAGCGTGGCAACCGCACTGATAAGAATCGGGGTAATCAGCGCACCGGATATTCCGACCACCGCCTTGATGAGGATGTTGCGACGATTTTTCCGAAGGGCATTATGAATAACTATCTGACAAGCAGGCAGTGTAATGGGCGGATGTTGTGCGGGTAGCGAATTCACAGTCCAGAGTATAACACGCTAACCTGCTGGCTGCCGCGATGGTCGCCACGACCAGCCCTTCTGCGCACCGTCACCGGTAAAACCTACAGCGGCATATGTGCGGTAGCGGTTACAGGCGTCGCGCGGCGTAACAACCTGCATCGCCTGCTCAGTTATAAACCTCGCCTGTATTTCAAGTGGCGATTTGCCATATCCGAAATGCAGGCAATCGTTGATGTAGCGTTTGATATAATTTTCGGATCCACCAAGTTCTTCCATTTGCGCTATATGCACCAGATGGTGCAGCATCACTGCACGATCTTTGGCATAGCGCCTGCGAATATAAATGCCATAACCGAAGGTCATCGCGGAACTGTCTGGCCGCACAAGCTCCAGGCCGGGGGCCAGCTTCTGCATTAAACCCACGCCATGTACCTTGATTTCTTCCACCTGCAACACTCGAACCCTGCCTATATTCTGCACGCCTGCCAGACGCGCATCGCTCGCCTGCGATCCGGTAAGCGGGACGCCATTTCTAAGTATCGAGGATTCTTCACAGACAAACCACCGCTGAATATGCGGCATAACGACCGGGAACAGGGATTCTAACTCAGCAATGGCCATAAATTCTTTCTCCAATGCAATGAGAGGTCGCGATTGCATCTGATGATTGTTTATCGGCATAAATAGACAAAAAACACAAGAACAATGCCCGAAAACACGGTAGTTACAGCCCATAACGATCATGAATCGCTTTGAGATACGCTTCTGCTGGTTTATTATCGCAACTAACGGAATTGGACTGTTTTATGAATGAAGTATCCTGCGTGTCCGAAAACCCTCGCGATCCAAGGCGAACTTTTGCGGACGCTCATGGAGCTTTTTCACTTATTGAACTGCTGGTGGTGGTGACTATTATCGCCATACTCATTGCCTTGCTGCTGCCCGCATTAGCCATGGCTCGACGTGCTGCGGATGCCACGGTATGTGCCTCCAATCTGCATGAGATGGGAGCGGCCTATATTGAATATTTTGCGGAAGAACACGCCCACGGCATGCCCTATGACCCGGACCTGCCCAATATGTATTGGCTGGAAATGCTCGGACCTTACTTTGCCAATCAGCCACCGGTATTTCAGGATCAGAATACGGCATCGTACATTCCGGCTATTGAGCAGGCCGCTCTGATTTGCCCAAGCACACCGAATCAGACGATTGCACCCGGATCAGCAGGCTACGGTGACGCATTTACCACCTGGGGGCCGGCGGCGTGGTGGAATCAACCGACCATCACTGGCCATTATGGCAGCTATGGCATCAACGCCTGGCTGTTTGACACGTCCATGCAGGCTTCGGCCGCGGATCCCAACCCACTTTACTGGTATACATTCCATGAATTGCTGGGGTTGACACCCTATTTCAGTTACAGCGACCAAACGCCCGGCCCGCAGACGCCCGTATTTGCTGATTCGATCTGGGCGGATACCTGGCCCGACAGCAGCAATCAACCGCCGCAGTTACCCTATACGCTTGATACCGGGTATCCCACCGGTGCGCCCAAAGGCCCCGGCGGGTTGGGCCGGCTATGTATTGATCGGCATGGCCGGGCCATTAATGTTTCATTTGAAGATGGCCATGTAGAGCGCGTCCCGCTGCCGCAACTCTGGATGTTACGCTGGTCAGCGACCTCCGAACCCCGGCAAATCATCATTCCATAATCGGGCCATTACATCACGGCATGGTCAACTCACCGACACCGAGCCGATGGTGGCGAACCACCATTACCCGCACCTGACCCTGATTGGGCAATCGTGGCAGCAGGGCACCAAGATCGTTGAGGGTTCTAATGCGATAAGGGCCTAACTGCACCAGCACATCGCCGGGTTTCAGTCCAGCCTTGGTTGCCATGGAATTCGCATTCACTTGCGTTATCAGCAATCCATTTTTCACGCCGAGATTAAACTTTTCCCCCAGTGTCGGCGTGACCTGTTCGACCGTACAGCCCATGACCTGTTTCACAGCGCGAATGATGCGCAATTCCCTTATTTCCGCCGGCGTAGGCGGAGCCACAGTTACGGGGTAGCTTCTGGTTGTGCCATTGGAAAAATCCACCACCACATGTTTCTGCCGCAATGTTACCTGCAGCAACGCCGCATAAGCATCAAGTAAATTGGGCGTGGCAATGCCATCCACAGATACCACTGCCGGTCCGTGCGTCCCGGCAAGCACGACATGTTCATCAATGGTGGCTGGAGAATGAAATGTTCTTTCCCCGGCAAACGTAACGGGGATCAACACGCCATTGGTTGTCTCCGGGTTCATCAACGTGTTGATAAGCTGATACAACCGATTGACACCGATGGCAAAACCAATGTTTTGCGCATTGCCGCGAATGGCGGTGTTAATGCCGATCACCTGCCCGTAGGCATTCAGCAGAGGGCCACCGGAATTACCGGGATTAATGGCCGCATCGGTTTGAATCAGGTTTTTAAGCGGCACAGGGTTGTTTGGCTCATGAATTTCCCTGCCCATCGCCGAGACAATTCCGGAACTGACACTCTGGCTGAAGCCAAATGGGTTGCCCACTGCAATTGTCGGTTCACCGATCATCAGCGTGGATGAATCCCCAAGCGTCAGCGTGGGAAAGCTGTGGCCCGATGCCGAATTAATTTTCAAAATTGCCAAATCCGCCTGCGGATCGCTGCCAACAACATGGGCCGCATATTTTTTCCCATCGGATAACGTCACGGAAATCTGTTTTGCCTGATCGACGACATGGTTGTTGGTAACCACGTAACCATTTTTCTGAATGATAAAACCGCTGCCCAGAAAATCCGCCGGCACGCGGACATACGGGCCGATTCCCGGGCCTCCGAAAATGCTCCCAAAAACATTGACCTGCCGCGTGATAACTTTTTTTGCGGTAATAGAGACGATGGCCGGTTCCGCATGATGAATAATCTGTACCGTAATGGTATCACGCAAATTGGCGGTATTCACATGCGGCTGCCATACCGCGGCGGAACATACGCCTGCGGGAATCAGGCTCATCATCAATAACGTTGTCAGAACTTTGCTTATGCGCATCGCTGTATCTCCAAGGCCATACATCCTGTATGTCATACAGTATCAGGGGATATGAATCCAGCAACCGACCGGAAAAGAGGATCAGCAACAAACAGGCAGCACACCACCGCAACGCGTGGGAGAATATGCGTACGGCGCGCCAATGCGAAAATTGCGGGCTTGCGGTATAATTTTACCCGCGGAATTTTTAGGAGGCATCATGGCTGCATCGGCACCGGTTGCATCAACCAGTAATGTTATGGATATGGTTAAATCATTCGCAATGCAAACGGATGATTTTCTGCGTAGCTTTCTCGCGGAGGTGCATGACGCACCGCCCATACTGATGGAATCTATTTCCTACAGCCTTTTTGGCCCGGGAAAACGCATCCGTCCGGCGCTGGCGCTGTTATCATGCCGCGCCGTGGGCAGTGATGTGACGCGGGCTTTACCCGCTGCCGCCGCCTTGGAATTAATTCATTGCTTTTCTCTGGTCCATGATGATCTGCCCGCGATGGATAATGATGATCTGCGGCGCGGACGGCCCACCAACCATAAAGTTTATGGCGACGCCGTGGCGATCTTGGCCGGCGACGCCATGAATACCATGGCTTTTGAATTGCTGGCCACGCATGTGCCCGATCCTACCTTGGCCATGCGACTGGTGAAGGAACTTGGCTTTGCCACCGCGGCGGCAGGAATGATTGGCGGACAGGTTCTGGACACCTGCTACCCGGCGGAAAAATCCAAGGGAAGCCAAGGCTCCCTGGAACATCTGCAACACATTCACCGCATGAAAACCGGCGCACTAATTAACGCCGCCTGCCGCATGGGGGCATTATCCGGCGGTGCTTCCGATACAGATTTACAAACCATTGATGCGTTGGGCCGGGCGGTGGGCCTGGCATTTCAAATTGTCGATGACGTGCTGGATGCCACATCCACTGCGGAAAACCTTGGCAAAAAAGCCGGTAAGGACGCCGCCATCGGCAAACTGACCTATCCTACGCTCCTGGGGCTGGATAAAGCCCGTGAACATCTCGCCCAGCAAGTGCAAATCGCCCGGAATATGGCCGAGCGTTTAGGCCCGATGGCCGAGCCGCTGGCACAACTGGTTATCGAATTGGCGCAACGCGATCATTAACCAAGTTGTTTTTCTAAGATCGTCAGGGTTGCGGACTTGGTTGATTTTAGAGAACTGCGCGGCGGTTGCCTTGAAGCATTCTGTGAGCACTGGCTGATGTGTTGCGGAGATTGCGGACAACACTTGATGGTCAAAATGTGTGCCAATCACTTATTTTCAAAAGATAAAGGCCAGTTTCAACAAGCCATAAAATAACTGCCTTTCTATAATTGTGCGCACAATCTAAAAATCGTGCGAGTTGCATTTGCAAAAAACTCCGTTAATCTTTTCTCTCGTAGTGGTGACTCGCGATGGCCGGACCATCGCTTGAATGATCCCGTCGGAAGATAAGCAATCTCTGAAAGAGTTTGGAAATGAAAATTAAATCTGCTTCTAAATCCATGTTTGATCAAATGAGCCTTGGCGAGTGCATGGTACGACTTTCACCGCCGGAACATGGCCGCATTGAATTCGCCAATTCACTGGAAGTATGGGTTGGTGGCGGGGAATACAATGTGGCGTATGGCCTGTCGCGGTTGGGATTGCGGACCGCATTTGCCAGCAGGCTGGTCGACAACCCCATTGGTCGCCTGATTATGAATCATGGCCGCGCCGTCGGCGTGGATATGAGCAATGTTGTCATG
>JAJYGE010000006.1 GCA_021785155.1 Planctomycetota bacterium | reverse complement strand
GGCGAAAAACGCCGACGCCACTGGCGGAGCTGGTGCCATGTGCGGAGCGGTTGGAACCGCGGACAACCGCCGCTTGGGGGTGCGGGTGTCCTCCCCCGCCATTGGTCGGCTGTATTCGGACCCGTAACTCAGGTTTTCGGGCCGGCGGCCTTTGATTGCCAACCGCGTTTACGGATGACAACGGGAGGACCGATGAGATGAAAACTCTCGGCCTTCCCTTTTCCCGACAGGCGGGACTGAAAACTGAAGACTGAAAACTTTGCACTGAACACTAAAATAAGGAGTTTTTTATGAAACGTCGCAGTGGTTTCACCCTCATCGAATTGCTTGTGGTCATCAGCATTATCGCCCTGCTCATTGCGTTGTTGCTGCCGGCGCTGGCGCGGGCAAAATCGCTGGCCTTACGGATACAGTGCGCGTCCAACCTGCGGCAGTTTGGCATCGCTCTTCAGGAATATGCCAATGAATACGGCGGGCAATATCCGGTGAGTTATGGCGGTTTTTGGCCGATGGGATTTAATATCGATACGAATAGCACCTACACACTACCTGGGTGCGGATTGGGATTGCTCTATTATAGTTCATTCGGCATCGTCAATAACGCGATGGTCAATCCACAGCCGGGCATATTCACCCCTAACGTGCAGGGCATCGCGATGCTGTACTCCCCGGAGCCGGGGTTGATGCGGGCAAATATGTGGACCCAGCCGAGTTGGTACAATGCCCAAGGCCTGCTGACCAATTGGGATTCCATGTTTGGTTACGTTTATTGGGTGAACCGCGGCAAGGACTGGACGCAGGCCCAGGATTTGTGGAATTTTGGCGGTGGTAATCCCAGCCAGACCCTATGGACCTATACGCCTTCCTACGACCAAGACCCCGGCCATGTGCCGGCGCTGAACCCGAGATCCAGCCCGGGGTCGCTGTTGGCCACAGATGTGGTATCGTTTACCAATCCGGTCTACGTCCCCGGCGGGATGTTTGGATCAACAACAGCCAACGTCATAGGCGGTCCGGCGGGCATGCCCATTTCAAACCATGTGACCCAGAACAACAATTTCCTACCTACCGGGGAACACGAACTTTACAACGGCGGATCGGTGGTGTGGCAACCCCTGTCGGAGTTGCAGCCGCGGTGGTCATACGCGGGCGTCAATTTTGGGTGGTGAGTCCTGGAATAGATTTTCACCACCCGTACCCCGCACGGCCGCGATTATCCCACGAACAACGTGTTGCATGGGCGTGCTTTTCTGAGTCACGGAGTCTCGGAGCGTTGCGAGCCGCGCAAAGGAGCTAAGGCCGTTTCCATCCGTCCCTGTTTGGTCGACTAGGGTCGGCCTGCCTGTGGTGAACCGTACCAGCGAGTGGACAGCCGTCATACAAGGAGATTACGCCAAATGCACGTTTGTTCTTCCGGTGGGATGAGCCGCCGTCGATTTGTTGGTTTGCTCGGTGCCGCCGGGCTGGCCTATGGGGCAGTGTCGGCGGATACTCAGGTGTTCGCGGGTAAAAAAGATTATTCCGCAGACGGCGTCAAAAATCACGATGCAAATGGGCCATCTCATCAGTTTGCAGAGAGCAACCCCTCGTGTTGGGGCGGCTTGGCAGCGGGTAACGGCTACTCGCTGGAGGTACTTAGGCACCTTAACGCGCATCTACCTTTTCATTTTGAGATTCAACAGAATTTTGATCGGCCCGTGATCAACGCGCGAACCCACATTCCCGGTCGCTGCTTTGAGGGCGGCGTCGCGCTGAAGGTTGGCAGCCTTTATCGGTTGTTCACCTGCGAATACAAACGCGGTAATTATGATGCGCCGACCACGCTGCCGTACTGGGTCAGCCCGGATGGCAAGCGGTGGAGGTTTAAGTCAATCGCCGTGGATACCGTCCCACCCGCCAGGGACGGCAAAGGGTTTATTCCATGGGAACCCACGCCCATCTTTGATCGCCGGGAGAATCGATGGTATCTCTTTTTCGTGGCATACAATGACCGGAATCAGGATGGACAAATCCGTATGATGGCCTCGGCGGTTAAGGGTTATGACCACGGAATTGATGGGCCATGGCACGATCAGGGCGTGATCATGCGACCGGATGCCGATTCACAACCTTGGGAGGGGCCGCAGGGGGTTGATTCGTTCTATCCCTACCAAGCCAATGGTCGCTGGTATGCGATGTATGGCAGCTCAACTTGGAGTCCCACCAACCCGCGTCCGCTCTGGCCGGTCGGTTTGGCTTCGGCACCGGCGCTCAAAGGCCCGTGGAAACGCTGCCAGGGAAACCCCTTGAAAGTTGAAAAAGTCTACTGGGAGAATCCCCTTGTAAGCCGAGTTGGCGACTGGTACGTGGCGGTGTACGACGCTGTGGCTCCCGGTGCTCCGACGTATATTCATAACGGCGGACATATCGCGGGATATACCTGTTCCAAGGACGGCATTCACTGGCTGCCTGGGGGAAGAATTCTGGTGCAACCCAACGGCCCCGCTAACTGGTCGTCTGATCTGCGTACGCCGATGGGCTTGATTCCGGAGGGGAAAGGAATCTACACGATGTTTTATACCGGCTTTATGAAAGGAGCGGGGAGGGTGTTCACACGATACGAGTCCGTCGGTATGGTACGATTGCGGATTGTCTGGCACCATTTAGGAGCGAATTAATTTTGATGAAACACTTCAGATTTGCGGCGTTGGCCACACTGGCGTTGACGGGCTTGGCCCTGGGTGGTTGCGGCCAACATAGTGGAGCGGCGGTTCGGCTTAACGCCGTCGCAGCCCCGATACATTTGCAGACCCAGTTGCGCGCCAATCCCCTGGCGATAAACTCGGTGCGACCACAATTCGGGTGGGTGTTGCCGTGGCGTGGCCAGGGGCAGTTCCAAAACGCTTATGAAATTTTGGTGTCATCTTCGCGGAAACTCCTGGCCCGCAACGATGGCAATCTGTGGCATTCCGGCAAGGTGCTTTCGGGGCAATGCATCAATATCCGATATGGCGGCTTGGGGCTTATGTCACGACAGCGCTGCTTCTGGAAGGTGCGGGCATGGAATCAGGCCGGCGAAAGGAGCCAATGGAGCCAAACGGCCCAATGGCAGGAGGGCTTGCTGACCCGAGGCCAATGGAATCATGCGCGGTGGATTGGCGAGGGTAAGCGAATCGTGCCCAACGCTCAACACCTCATGCATCCGTCCATCCGGGCCGATGTTTTCAACTATGAGATGGTGGCACCAGCCGGGTGGCACCCGGTTGATGCCCTGCCGGGCACGTATCTGCGCGATCAGTTTATCGCGGCCAAGCGGATCAAACGGGCGGTGGTGTACATCTGCGGGCTGGGGTACAGTCGGCTTTATATCAATGGGCGGCGAATCGGTCGTGCCCAACTCTCACCGGCCCTGAGCTGGTATCCCAAACGCGCTTACTACCGCACGTATAATGTCACGGGGCAACTGCGAACGGGGACCAATGCCATTGGCGTGATTCTGGGCGATGGGCGATTTTACGCTCCGCGGGTTCACCGGCCTCTACCCTCGGTAAGCTTTGGCCCGCCCATGCTGCTGTTGCGGCTGCACATCCGCTACAGCGATGGTACCACCACCAACATCGTCACGAACTCCTCCTGGAAGATGACCGACCAAGGTCCGTTGCGGGCAGATGATGTATATGATGGTGATATCTACGACACACGGATGGATATGCCGGGGTGGGACGCACCCGGTTATCATCCCGCAGCGCCACGCTGGCGGCGGGCGAGAGTGGTACCGGGCCTGGCCAAGACCACCGTACTGAAATCGCAATTTAATCAACCCATCCGTATTACCGACATTATTCACCCCAAAAAAATGTTGGAAATCGCGCCGGGCAAATGGATATTTGATATGGGCCAGAACATGGTTGGATGGTGTCAGATCACCGTGCCGCAAGCACCGGCGGGCACAAAAATATTCCTGCGCCATGGTGAGAGCCTGGAGCGCAATGGGAAGTATACCGTTGACTTGACCGCGCGGGGTAAAGGACGAATTCATCTCTACGTCGCCAATCTGCGTTCCGCCACGCAAACGGATGAACTGATTCTCAATGGTAAAGGCCCCATCACCTGGCATCCAATGTTTACATATCACGGTTTTCGGTTTGTGGAATTAACGGGGTATCCTGGCACGCCCACGCTCCACACGTTGGAAGGACAGGAAGTGGTGGACGCATTGCCGCGTACCGGCAGGTTCGCATGTTCCGATTCGCTGGTGAATCAGATCGTTCATAATTGCCGCTGGGGTATTCAAAATAACCACAATTCCATTCCCACCGACTGTCCCCAACGCGACGAAAGGCAGGGATGGATGGGGGATCGCGGCATGGAGTCACGCAGTGAAAGTTTTGTTTTCAACACGGAGCGTTTCTTCGATAAATGGTTGTGGGATATGCAGGATGCCCAGCACCCCGACGGCAACGTCGCGGATGTGAACCCACCCTATTGGCCTATCTACTCCGGCGATGTCACCTGGCCCAGCACTTTCATATATTTGCCGGGGACGCTTTATTTGCAGTATGGTCAGTTGCGTCCGTTGCGTGAGCACTACACCGCCATGCGCCGATGGATCAATTATCAACTGGCGAAAGTCCATCATGGCATTAGCGACGCGGATACCTTTGGAGATTGGTGTTCTCCGCCGCGTTCACCCAAGAACATTCACTCGGCGGACCCCAACCGGGCGACGCCCGGTCCGCTGCTGGCCACAGCCACGCTTTATAAGGATTTGCGCCTCATGGCCCGTTACGCCGCTTGGTTGCATAAACCCGCCGCCCGTCGGCACTGGCTGACGGAAGCAAAAGTCCTCTACCGCGGTTTTAACCGGCACCTGTGGAATGCGTCCAAGGGCTATTACGGTAACGGTTCGGATACCGCTTGTATCCTGCCGTTGGCGGCGGGCATTGTGCCCGCTGATCGCCGCCCGCGGGTAATCACTCGATTGCTATACCGGATGAATCAGGTTCAAGATGGCCATGTGGGGGTCGGGGTGATCGGGATGCAATGGATCTTCAATGAGCTTACCCATATAGGCCAATCCGATTTAGCGTGGGCCATGCTCAACAAAACCAGTTATCCCGGCTGGGGCTACATGATCAAACATGGGGCCACCACCATCTGGGAACTCTGGAACGGCAATACCGCCAATCCGATGATGAACTCGCAGGATCACGTCATGTTCATCGGGGACATGCTTACCTGGTTGTTTAACGATGTGGCGGGTATAAGCGGCGATCCGCGTGATCCGGGCTTCCACCGCATTATAATGAAGCCCATGATCATGCCGGGCTTGACGTGGGTGAAGGCCTCCCATCGCTCACCCTATGGAATCATCATCAGCAACTGGAAAATAACCCCCGGACATACCTTTCAGTGGCATGTGCATGTTCCCGCCAACTGCTTTGCAACGGTGGAAGTTCCCGCTAAGGCGGCCAATGCCGTGCGTCTAAATGGCCATAAGATCAGCAACCGACCCTGGATTAACTTTGTTGCCTATGTTAAGGGTCGGGCGATTTATGATGTGGAATCCGGAACGTATAACTTCAGCGCGCCGCCGACAAGGTAAGACGGTATTGAAGGATTGCCGCATCATGGTAATGCGGGGTGGGTAATAAAGGTGAGATTTACTTGGGTCAAAAGGATTTTGGTATGTGTTTCAACCGGTTGCGGCGCGCTGTGCGTGGCGGGATCACGGCAGCAGCGTTATTAGTAATAGCTATCGCGTGCCGTCCGGTGCATGCGGCGCGGATCAACGCGGGACAACTGACATTTCACGTTGACCGGCGTACCGGCGTGTACAGCCTGCAAAGCCAAACCCCGGCGATGACGTTCCAAGGCAAGGTGGATGCGGCGGTGTCCGGGATCAAAACGTCGTCTGGTCATGACCGCATTGGCTTGTATCAACGCATCGCATTCCAGTGGCGGCAAAAAAAGAATTTGGTATTGCGGGGAAGCGTGCGGTTGTATGTCCACAAACCTGTGGTGTTATTTGCCATGCGGTTCCTTCAGATTACAGAGCATCCGCAGTATACGTTTCCCGCTTTCAGTTCCGTGCCGAAGGCCATGCATGTGTTCAGCTATGGCAATCACTGTTTTTCTCCGCCGCAGTTTCGGGCGGGGCAATCCGGCACGCCCTGGCTGTTGTTCGATGACCATTTGAATGCCGCCATCATTTCACCTGCCTCCCATTTTTTAATTACCACGATGCGTGGCGATGGTATGAAACGTATTGCGGTTCGCCTGCACAGCGGTATCACCGCCGTGCCGCGGGGCTATCGGATCAGCAGCTTGATGGTTATCACACATGGCATCAATCCGGCCTGGGATATGTGGGGCCACGCGCTGACCGATTTAACCGGGAAAATTCGGCCCTCCAATGAGGCCGACTGGACGTTGCGCTATCTTGGGTACTGGACCGGAAATGGAGTGGCTTATTTCTGCCATTTCGACCCGAAACTCGGCTACGCCGGCACGCTGTTGGATGAAATCAGGTATCTTCACCACCGGGCTGTTCCCGTGCACTATCTGCAACTGGATGGCATGTTTCCTGTTTTCGCCGTACCCCATGTCAACCGCACATGGTTTCCCGACGGTCTGAAAGAATTTCAAAGGCAACTCGGTGTGCCGCTGATGCTGTATAGTGTCAACGTGCCGCGCGTAAGCCAAAGTCAGTGGAAGCACATCGCCGCCTATTGCCAATCCCGAGGGGCCGTGGCATTTGAGCACGATTTCCTTAATGTGATGTATAAACAGGCGCATTTTGATCAACACCTGAATCGGGGAAATCATTTTTTCGGCAATATGGCCAAGGCCATGGCCAAACATGGCATAAGCATCATGTACTGTATGGCAACCCCCTGTGAATTCCTGCAATCGGCCCAATATTCAAATGTCACCACTGGCCGAGTCAGCAATGATTTTTTTATTCAGCCACGCTGGCGGGAGTTTGTTTTCACTTCCCGCCTGGCCGGTGCCGTTGGAAAGTGGCCCTGGGCGGACGACTGTTTGAGCACGAGTCGGTACGCCATACTGCTGCAAACGCTCTCCGCGGGCATGGTCGGATTCGGGGATTTACGCGGCCATGAGAACCGTGCCCATATCATGCCCGCGGTACGAGCCGACGGGGTGATCGTTAAACCGGATGTTCCGCTGGTTCCCACCGGCCAAAGCTACCTCAATCAAATCGCGCATCCGCGCCGGCCCATCATCGCCCGTACCTACACGCAACAACACGGCGTTCGGACGGTTTATGCGTTTGCGTTTGATGGTGCGGATATGACCCACATCCCGCAGCGGCTGAAAGGCAAACCGGGGCCTGTAGCGGACGGCAACATACCAAGCGTTGGCTATTCGGCTTATTTTGTGCCCGTCGCTCCCTATTCCAAAATTATCGCTAATTATCACCGCACCGTGAAATTCTCCCCGTCGCAAATGGGGCTTCACGGCGTGGTATATGTTTACAATTACTTTACCCATCAGGTGGTGAGGGTTCCCGCCGGCGGAGCGTTCACCGGGCGATTGGGCAAACAGCGGGCATCCTTTTATGTTTGTGCGCCGGCAGGTCCCAGCGGAATCGCTTTCCTGGGTGATCTGCACCAGTACGTTGGCACGGGCAAAGCCCGCATTCCTTATTTGTCCGATACCACCGACGGGCTGA
>JAJYGE010000373.1:6572-7685 GCA_021785155.1 Planctomycetota bacterium | reverse complement strand
GCCCTTACCGGAAAAATTGCCGCACGCCAAGACTTCGCCTTCATATGGGCGTGGCAATTTTTCCGGGCAGAGCTAATTTGGTAGGATAAGTGCATGGCAACCGTGTGGTTGCGGGCATTTTAACCGGGCCAAGGACTGGCCCAAGGAGTACAGCTATGGATGGCAGCGCCGTGATTAAGGTAGACCGGTACATTGAGGAGATGCGGGAGATGACGCAGACGATGCTGCGGGAGGTGGCCGAAGCGGTGAACAAGGCACCTGACGGGGCGTGGATTAATGGCAGCGAGATGCAAGTTCGAGATGCGCTTGCGGTGTTTCGCCGCAAGGCCTACGAAAAGGCGTTGCAGATGCGGATGGATGCGGCGCAAGCCGCTTTTTCCCCCGGTGGATGCAGTGACGGGCAAGCGTTTGCGAAACAAGGGTCCTGAGAACCGCAGTACGGCCACGGTCAATGGCCGCGTGGAGTTGAAGCGTCGGCGGTGGCAGATCAAGGATGTTGGCAGTTGTGCGCCCATGGACCAACTCTTGGACAAGGCCGAGGCGACGATTCAGTTTGGGGCTGCGGATGTTATGTTGTCGCCAGAATGCCGATGCGCGCAGTTTTGACAAGGCGGCGGAAACGTTGGCGGAGGTGGGGCAGGTGCGTGTGAGCGGAGAACTGTTACGGCAAGTGGTGGAAGCGGAGGGCCAGCGAGCTTTGGCCTTGGCGGAGTCAGAAGCATTGCGTCCTGCCTGGACTGTGGAAGATTGTCGTATGACCACACCTGACGGGCGTAGTGTGCGGCGTGTGTATGTAGGTGCCGATGCGTATTTGGTGTCATTGATCACGGATGATGAAAAAAACAAGCGTCGGGGCAAGGTGAATCAAAAGCGGCAAAAACGGGGGAAAAAGGCCCATCCCTTGGGGCGGCGGAAGCGCGGCTCGGATCAGCGCTGGAAAGAGATCAAGGCGGTGACCTTTTACAGTGAAGATATGAAATGCCGCCACACCTCGATAACTGGGGGGAACTGCGATAGCTTGGGGCGACGGATGCGACGTGACGCGGAGAATCTGGAGTTCCACCGCGCGGAAGAACGGGTGGGTAACGTGGATGGGGGGCCTTGGATCATCCG
>JAJYGE010000373.1:964-6562 GCA_021785155.1 Planctomycetota bacterium | reverse complement strand
AGGCTGAATACCAGTGCGGTAGGCTTGGACTTTTACCATCTTGGGCAGAACGTGCATAAAACCAAGAACACGGTATTCGGGGAGAAGAATCCATTGGGCGAAAAATGGGTTGGAGAGATTCTGCACAACGTCAAGCATGAGGGCTACGAGCGCATTTGGAATGACCTGCTGGAACTGCGGAAAAACACCCGCGGCGTTAAACGCAAGGAGGTTGATCGAATGCTTGCCTATGTATCTGATCGGCGGGAAATGATCCGGTACCCGGAGTTCATCGCCAAGGGCTGGCAGATCGGCAGTGGCCCGATGGAAAGCCAATGCCGTGTGCTCTCTGATCGCGTGCGCGGATCGGGCATGCGATGGGATGCCGACAATGCCGAGTCCGTGATGGCTTTAGAAGCCATGGAACAGAGCAATCAGTGGCCGCAATACTGGAAAATCGCCACATTACATAACAATTAGGCCCTGCCCGGAAAAATTGCCACGCCCCCCCCCAAGGAGTCGTTGGTACAGCATTATCAGTGGATTGCCCTGGAGACAGGTATCGATTTGAAGATCACAATTTCGGGCTGCACCCCGCCGGCTTGTACGCAATCCATCAATGGCGTAATATTACTTTACGTCCCTTGGGGGATGGTGTAACGGTAGCACAGCAGACTCTGAATCTGTTTGTCTAGGTTCGAATCCTAGTCCCCCAGTTTTTCCGGGCCTCTTCAGCAGCATCCTCTTGCCTGTTAAATTGTAACCGTTCACAGCCCGGCCACCAATATCGTCCATGACTGGCCACTTGCAGGCCGAAACTGCTATCAGCGATGTTATGGTGTTCTGATTTCTTACGCGCAGGGCCGACTTTGCTGCCGTACTACGTAATATATTAAAAATGGTCGTGGCATTACGGGCCTCAGACTTTTATTTTTCTTCTGGCTATACCGGTTTTAATGGCTGCTTCCTGCACTGCCGCGGAGACTCTCTGACTGACCGCGCGATTAAACACACTGGGAATAATATATTCGGGATTTAACTCACGCGGAGAAATACAGCCGGCAATCGCGTGCGCGGCGGCGAGTTTCATTTCTTCATTAATTTCCCTGGCCCGGACGTTCAGCGCACCGCGGAAGATGCCGGGAAAGGCCAGAACATTGTTAATCTGGTTGGGGTAATCGCTGCGCCCGGTGGCCATAATGTAAGCTTTCCCGGCGGCTTGTTCGGGCATGATTTCAGGTGTGGGATTCGCCAGCGCGAAGATAAAGGGATCCGCCGCCATACGTTTGATGGCTTTGGCATCCACCAGATTGGGTCCGGAAACGCCGATAAATACATTGGCTTTTTTCAGCGCATCTTCCAGGGTTCCCTGCACTTTGCGCGGATTGGTCCGTTGGGCCAGCCAGAGTTTATTGTCAGTTAATCCACCGGCGCGTTGCGGATGAATAATGCCATGACGGTCACAAACCAGAATTTCTTTGGCCCCGGCATTAAGGAGAATTTTGCTTATAGCGGTACCGGCCGCTCCAGCCCCGGCAATGACGATCTTCAGGCGGGATAATTTATCACCGGTCAGACGCAGCGAATTAAGCAAGGCCGCCAGAACCACTACGGCCGTACCGTGCTGGTCGTCATGGAAGACCGGAATATCCATACATTGCTTTAAGCGGTTTTCAATTTCAAAACAGCGTGGCGCGGAAATATCTTCCAGATTGATACCGCCGAAACCGACCGCCATAGCGCTGACGATGCGCACAATTTCATCGGTGTCTTTGGTATTCAGGCACACGGGCCAGGCGTCAATATTGGCAAACTCTTTGAACAGCATGGCCTTGCCTTCCATGACCGGCATGGCACCTTCCGGCCCGATGTCGCCAAGACCAAGCACGGCGGTGCCGTCACTGACCACCGCCACCGAATTCCCCTTAATTGTCAACTGCCAGGCCTTGGCGTGATCCTCCGCTATGGCCATGGAGACTCGGGCCACGCCGGGAGTATAAGCCATGGATAGCGTATCACGGTTGACCAGGGGCATTTTGTTCTGGATAGCTATTTTCCCGCCCAGATGCAGAAGAAAAACACGATCCGACACCTGGACGACATTTATTTTGTCTATTTTGCCCAGTGCCTCGATGATCGCTTTAATGTGATCTTCATTACGCACATGCACCGTCACATCGCGCGTCATATTTTTAGAATCGCTGGAAACAATGTCCACCGCGCCCATATCCCCGCCAAGTTCACCAATAATACGGGTTATACGGGCAAACATTCCAATGCCATTGGGATAACTTAAACGCATGGTAAACGTGTAATCAACCGATGGGGCTTTTTGTTGCGTATTAATGGGATAACTCCTGTATAAACTACACAATATAAATGAACTATTCTTATCCACCCATCCGCCCTGGCCCATAAAAACATCTTGTATCGGGACAGCTGTCCCCCGCAGCTTTTTATTATCATACGGATTGGAAAGCTGTTATACAAGTATCTGAGTCGGTCCGAGTTGCGCGTACCGTTCACGGGCCAAAAAACACCCGAAATCAAAGAAAGAGTATAGATTCTTGACTTTAGAAGTCGCAAAAACCACGAAAAAAAGGACCCCTGCGGTAAAAAAGCGGTGTTTTCTTGCTTCGCCACTTTGGACTGTGAACGGTTACCTTTTCCCAGACGGGCGCCAAGTATCGCCACAGACCTTTATACGGTATAACTGATCTTGAGGTGGACGAACAGTGGAAGCGGGCATTGTTAAGGGATGCATCCATGGCCATGCCGCCTATGGCTCTTAAACTGACCAACATTCACAAATCATTCCATGGCGTGTCGGCCTTGGAAAATATATCACTGGAAGTGGCGGCCAGTTCCGTGCATGGCATTCTGGGAGAAAATGGGGCCGGTAAAACCACTCTGATGAATATCATTGCCGGCTTGATCCGTCCGGATACCGGACGCATAGAGGTAATGGGGCGGATCATACCCACCGGCTCGGTGCGTGCCAGCCGGGCTTGCGGCATTGGAATGGTGCATCAACATTTTAAGCTCGTGGATAATCAAAGTGTCCTGGACAATATCGTTTTGGCTGTATCAAAATCCCTCTGGTTGCGGCAGCCGCGATCCTTGCTGCGGCACATTCAATATTGGTGTAGTGAATTAAACTGGACGGTGCCACTGCATACGCCTGTTGGGCAATTGGGTGTCGGACAACAACAACGCGTGGAGATTATCAAAGCCCTTTGCGGCGGTGGAAAAATTCTGATCCTCGATGAACCTACCGCCGCACTTACCCCCGCGGAAGTCGAGGAACTCTCCGCAGCGATGGCGGGTCTGGCAAAAGCCGGTATGACGGTGCTTTTTATCAGTCACAAATTGCACGAAGTGACCCGGATGTGTCAAAACCTGACCATTTTGCGCCGTGGCCAACTGGTTTATTCCGGTGAAGCAACAGAATTATCACTGCCCCAACTGGCGGAAAAAATGATGGGAACTAAAGTGGACGTGCCACGGTTGATCGGACTTCGAGAATCCATGGAGGGTGATGTATTGCTGCAATTAAAGGCGGTGGATTATCGCGTCAGCCGGCATAGGCCATGGGCCTTAAAGCAAATTAATCTAGGTGTGCGGAAGGGAGAAATACTGGGTATTGCCGGTGTGGACGGCAACGGTCAACGTGAATTAGCCGCTTTGATTGCCGGTGAAATCAGGCCTTCAGCAGGGCGGATTCAACGCGCGAACGCGACGACCGGAGGTTGTGCGGTAAAGCTCGCCTTTATACCGGAAGATCGGTACAAACAGGCCCTGGTATTGCCGTTGCCGATCTATGGCAATTTATTATTGCGGAAATATCGCCATATTCCTTTTGCCCGTTGGGGCTTCTGTCACTATGGCCGGTGGCGTAGACTATCGGCGGAATTGGTGCAGCAGTATGACATACGCTGTAACGGCGTGGACGATGCCGTGGACACTCTTTCCGGCGGTAACCAGCAGAAGGTGGTACTGGCGCGGGAACTATCGGAGACGCCGGAGCTGATTCTGGCGGTAAACCCGACACGCGGGTTGGATGTGGGAGCCACCGCCTTCGTTATGCGGCAGTTGCTTGATGCCCGAAAGCGCGGTGCGGGTATTATTCTGATCCATAGCGATCTTGATGAATTGCTTTCTGTCAGTGATCGGGTGGCGGTATTATGCGCTGGAAAATTATTGTCAACCTCCTGGCCTGATATAACCCCGGATGGTATCGGTCGCATGATGTTGGGAGCCGCCATTTGATAAAGCGATTGTTGCAACACTTATGGAATACGTCGGCCGCCATGGCTCTGGCCGCAATAGTATGCGCGGTGGTCCTGATCCTGGCGCTGGCTGGCACGGCCCTTTTAGGCTATCCACCATTACGGGTGGCGGATTTGTGGTTGCATGGCGCCGCCGGCAACTGGTATGCGTTAAGCAGTTCATTAGCCGACGCCTGTCCACTATTGCTTACGGGTCTGGCGGCGGGAGTGGCATTCCGCGCCGGAGTGTTGAATATCGGAGCCCAGGGCCAGTTCCTTATGGGAGCCTTGATGGCGGTGGCCTTGACCACACGCATGATGATCTCTCATCAACCGGTGCTGGTTATTACGATGGCCCTGCTTGCGGGGGCCTTGGCGGGAGGGCTGTGGGGTTTGATCGCTCAATACCTGGAATTATACCGATCTGTGCCGGTAGTGTTATCAACGATACTGTTGAATTTTGTCGCACTGTATCTGGTATCGGCGGTTTTGCAGGGACCGCTGCAGGCGGTGGGAACCGCTGCCGCACAAAGTCCGGAAATTGCCGGGAAATACTGGTTGCCAGTGGTGGTTCCCTATACTGATTTTCATATCGGCATTATTGTGGCTCTCGTCGTGGCGGTGTTACTGTGGATAGTTCAGTCACGCACGGTTTTCGGATTCCAGTCGCTGGTGATCGGATTGAATCCGGCTGCGGCCGGCGTGATGAATATGCCGGTAGCGCGGCGGCAGATTCAGATGATGCTGCTTAGCGGCGGTTGTGCCGGCCTAGGCGGAGCCATTCAGGTGCTTGGGCAGGTCCATTTTATGACCGCGCACATGGGTGATTATGGTTACGCCGGCATCGCCGTGGCCCTTTTGGGGCGGCTGAATCCTTTGGGGATTATTCTCTCTGCGCTATTTTTCGGGTTTCTGGATACCGGGGCGTTTCGGGTAGAAGAAAGTTCCCTGGCTTTGCCGCACGATCTGGCCGACGTGATTAAAGCTGTAGTGATACTGATAATGCTGGTGCTCGCTGGTTTATCCGTACGCCGGTCGCACCGCGCGGGGAAGCCGGCGCGGGAAAAGTCCAACCAGGAAGCCGCCGTATGAGCACAACGCAAAATCTTTTTACTTTCTTATCCCGGCAGACCGTCTCGGCGGCCACACCGCTGATTCTGGCTGGCGTGGGAGAGTTGGTAGGTGAACTCTCCGGAGTTATCAATATCGGCATTGAGGGTGCAATGCTGATGGGATGTATTGCGGGCTATACCGTCACCGGCGTGAGCGGCCATGGCACGGTGGGCTTGTTGGCGGCGATTGGAACTGGAATGGTCATGGCGGCAATATTTGCGGCGGTGACGGTCTGGGG
>JAJYGE010000373.1:0-954 GCA_021785155.1 Planctomycetota bacterium | reverse complement strand
CGGGCGGATCAAATTGTCGCCGGTACGGCTATGGACCTTCTGGGGGTCGGATTAAGCGGCATGATCTGGATGATGTACCAGAACTGGCGGGAAAACCTGGGCGTTTCCACCGCATTGCCGCGGGGCAGTGGATTTGCTCCGGTGACGATCCCCTTCTGGAGCCATATTCCCTGGCTTGGCATGGTGTTCGCTGATCAATATTCACTTTTTTATATCACGGTATGTTTATGTGTTGCGGCAGGGCTGATACTTTACCGCACGCGTTTGGGCTTGTTGATCCGCGCCCTGGGCGAAGCGCCGGAGGCCTGCCATGCCGCCGGTGTGCCGGTACGGTTCGGTAGAACCTTATGTTTGTTGTTTGCGGGAGCGTGTTCCGGGGCGGCAGGGGCCTATTTAAGCATTATGCAAACTCATGCTTTCGCCACAGATATGACCGGAGGCGAAGGGTTTGTCGTATTGGCTTTGGTGATTTTCGGTCGCTGGACAATGCTGGGACTTTTGGGTGGGTGTCTTTTTTTTGGATTTATTAACACGCTACAACAGACACTTCAAACCGTGCGGTACACCTCGCAAAATCCATTTCTAGACGTGCTGACGCATGTGCCGTTCCAGTTCTTTCAGATGCTGCCTTATGTAGCCGCCATTGCCGCTCTGGCCTTCATGTCCCGCAAAGCGCCCGGCCCCCGGTGCATCAACGTCCCGTGGCCGACAGAGCAAAATTGACTCTCCCGGGAACGCCTGTCTTCAAAGCTCAGGCCGGTTATGTCGCCTGTTCAATCCTGCCAGTGGGGTGGGAACTTCATAATGCTGATTTTGCGATTCATCCGCCCGCAGATCGTTTACCGCCGGTTGCGGCAGCAGTTCGCGCACCATCGCAATTTGTAACCGTTCACGGACCTGATGGAAGCAATGAAGGCGTAGGCCGTCCGGCGAAGTGATTGCTGACGGTCTGAT
>JAJYGE010000263.1 GCA_021785155.1 Planctomycetota bacterium | reverse complement strand
CCCCTTGGCCCTCCGTCAACTCGTAATTACGGGTGGATCAGGGCACTAAGGCGCTCTAAAAATGGGGGTGGAGTCGCACAAAAGAGGTTTAAATCGACGCGATCCGCGCCGGGACTGCGCACATGGCTTACCACGGCAAACAAGAACGTCTGCACCACAAAAAAAGCAACAGGGCCGTCCGTGAACGGTTACGAAAACCCATGGTCATTTTACGCACGACGCCGTGCACGGTTCCGTATTCGCACATCAGCCACCCGAATGCGTTAGGGGTGCTCAGTGGAGCTGCCTTTTTGCAATTTCTGGTCGCAACTGGCTATTTTCCGGGTTCAGCAACGCATTTTGATGAAAAGTGGTACAGCTTTGATGAAAAGTGGACCTTCCCTTGGCACCGCGGAAGTGTAAACTATGGGATAAGAAGTTGGCTTTTGGCGCTGGCTATCGGGTGCCCATATTAAGCACCTGAAACAACAAATTGCAGGTTTCTCCTGAATTGGTAAGTTGGTTTGGTATTTTAGGTTCTTGGCACGGGTGCAAGCCCGAAAGGAGACTTTTATGAAGAGCCAATCGTGGAATGAAAAATCTGGTGTATGTTGTCCAATCCGGTCGATCCGCAAGGCGGCTGATATGACGGGGCGCAAACGACCTGCGGGATTCACTCTCATTGAATTGCTGGTGGTAATATCCATTATCGCTCTTTTGATAACGCTGCTTCTGCCCGCGCTCCAGCGCGCGAAAGATGCGGCTGAGCAGGTCATCTGTGCTTCGAATCTGCGACAAATCGGCGTGGCCATGCAGGAATATGCCAATGAGTTCGGTAATTTTCCTGTGACCAACGATAATATGCTTCCCATGGGTGGATTCCGCACCAGCACCAAGACAAACAATATCGCGCAATGGGGATTCGCGCTGCTGTACAACGGTTCCTTTGGTGTAGTCAACAACAAGATGGTGAATGTTCAACCTGGTATCCTTACGCCCAACGCGAAAGGCATTGCAATACTCTTTTCAACCCAGCCGGGCGTGATCAGCCAGCCGAATCAGATAACGCCATCTTTTTACGATCCCACTACCGGCTTGCTGGATGATTGGGATTTTTCCAGCGGCTATTGCTACTGGGTGGATCGGGGAACTGCCGATGCGCCGGCAGGTTCAAATTTTCCAGTCGATTACAGTGAGGCCTACGATATGCGTGTGGAGGAGCTTGCCGGCACCAGGCTCCCCAATTATGCCACATGGTTATTCTATAACAATTACGACACCACCCACATGCCGGCGGAAAATCCGCAATCCCCTCCCGGCGCACTTCTCGCTTCTGATGTGACGCTGATCAGTGCGATTGGCGGCGTATCGCCCACCGATCCGGCAACATATATGGGGGCCATGGAAACATGGGGCCAAGGCGCTAACGGGCAGGGGTCGCCCTATGCGCCGGCGAGCAACCATGTTGACAGGCCTAATAACAACTATCTACCGGATGGCGTCCATGAACTTTACAACGAAGGCGCGGTTGTATGGCAGCCGATGTCGCAGGTTAAAGTACGTACAATGGAGAAAATCCAAACCGGATCGGGCTATTATTTTGCGTGGTAACCGCAGGGCGCGGAACTCAGAATCCTTGGCTATGTGCCGGTCAATATCATGGTCTTGTTTCTCTTTAGAATGTGTTGATAAGGAAAAATGGAATGGGTGATGACAATCTGGTTTGCGGAAGACGGGCATTTGTCGGGGGAGTTTTAGCCACGGGGGTGGCGGTTGGATTTGGCGATGGCCGACTGATTGGCAAAACGGAATCATCGCCGATGGGGATGCAATCGGAACGCGTCGGCATTTCCGATGCGGCATACAGCCGGGCTTGGAAACGTGCGGCGGCGTATGTAGCGCGCATGACGCTGGCGGAGAAATGCCTACAGGTAAATAACCCCGGGTCCCAAGGGCCATGCAATGGTCATAATGGGGTACCGGCCATTCCTCGGCTGGGCTTGCCGTCATATAACTATGCATCGGATGAAGGGTTGCATGGATTAGTTGATCCGTTTGTGGCAACGTCGTTCCCGCAGCCGCTGGCCATGGCCTGTTCCTGGAACCCGGATCTGGCACTGAAGGTATATTCCGCAGTATCGGATGAGGCTCGAGCCTACCACAAGAAAGAAAAGTGGGGCCTTTCCTATTATTCTCCACAAACATTGAATCTGCACCGTGATCCGCGTTGGGGACGCTGTGAAGAAGCTCCGGGCGAAGACCCCTGCCTGGCTGGAACATGGGCGGTGCAGGTGGTGCGCGGCATGCAGGGTAATGACCCGACTTATCTCAAGACCACGGCTTGCGCTAAACATTTTATATGCAACAATACCGATGATGACCGGCAGTGGGTGTCCGCATCCGTCGATGCGCGGAGTTTCTGGGAGTATTACACCCGCGCTTATCAGGCCTGTGTGCTGGAAGGTGACGTTTTTACCTTCATGGGAGCGTATAACGCGATTAACGGCATCCCATGTTGCGGCGACCGCTTCCTGCTGACTGACTTGCTGCGGAAGCGGTGGGGATTTCGCGGCTATGTAACGTCGGATAATCCCGCGGTCTACGATATTTATGATCCGCACCATTATGTTCCAACCAAACCCCAGGCCGCAGCGTTGGGCATTCAGGCCGGCTGTGACCTGATCCGCTATACCGGTCGAAACCATGACCTGACGAATAGTTTGCCCAAAGCGGTGGCTTTGGGGCTCGTCAGTGAGGCGGACATTGATCTGTCCATCACACGGCTCTTAACGGTGCGTATTCTCCTGGGTGAAATGGATCCGCCGGAAAGTGTTCCTTACAATCGCATTAGCTTTGACGTGGTGGATTCCCCGGCCCATCAGGCTCTGGCACTGGACGCCGCCCGGCAGTCCATTGTTCTGCTGAAAAATCAACAGCAGTTTTTGCCGCTGGACAAATCTAAATTATTAAATGTCGCCGTGATCGGCCCGACGGCGGGATTCCATCTTGGCGGCTACAGCGGTCGTCCATCCGTGCGTATTTCGCCGTATAAGGGCATTGCCGCCGCCTTGGGGGTTACGGTGCATGATCATAATGGACAGATCTGGCCTGATGAACTCAAGAGCGTGAAGGTCGGCATTAAGACGCAAACTTCAAGCGAAGGCGGAAGGAACATCTGGGGGATTGATGATGGTTCCTGGGTGGAATATGAGCCGCAGGATTTTACGGGCAAAACGCGCCTCGCCATTCGCATGGCCAGTATTGGTGCCAGGGCGATGGTGCGGGTTTGCATTGATCGTCTTGATGGCCCGGAAATCGCCACGTTGCATGTGCCGCACACCGGCGGCTGGCAGCAATGGGCGACGGTATCAGCCCCGATCAGCGGCGTGACCGGCAAGCACAATGTGTTCTTCAAATTCAGCGGCAAAAGTGCCGGCCCCGGCAGAGGATTATGCAATGTGGAGTGGTTCCAACTGCAACCGGTGGCCTCCGCACACCCGGCGCAGGCTCGCCCGGGCCATCCGGTGGTTGTCTACCATCCGGGCTGCAGCGTGGCGGGTCCGAAGGATGAAGCGTTGTTCGCCACGGCGGTGGAGGCGGCGCGCCGAGCCGATGTGGTGATTATGGTCTGCGGTGTGGATCAGACCGTGGACCGTGAAGCCCATGACCGGAAGAATACGGATCTGCCCGGCGTGCAGCATGAACTTATCAAAGCGTGCTATCAGGCCAATCCGAAAACCGTCCTGGTACTCAACAGCAACAACACCGTGGCGGTGAACTGGGAGCAGGACAATCTCCCGGCGATTGTGGCCGCAATTTTCGCCGGGCAGGCTCAGGGAACGGCCATCGCGGATGTGCTTTTTGGCCATTATAACCCCGGCGGCAAGACCTGCTGTACGTGGTATAAATCCGTGGATCAATTACCTCCGTTTCACAACTACGACATTATCCCGAACAGCCAAAAACAACCGTCGAAATCGGGACAGGTTTCGGGCCGCACCTACATGTATTTTGAAGGTGAAGCTCTGTATCCTTTCGGGTATGGCCTAAGCTACAGCACTTTCCAATTCCGTGATCTGCATGTCGGATCCACTGAACTGTCATCCGGCCATACCGTCAAGATCTCCTGTAAAGTGACCAATACCGGCTCACGCGCCGGGGCGGAAGTGGCACAACTTTATGTTGCGGCACCCCCGTCGCCGGTGAAGCGTCCCATTAAAGAATTGGTGGGCTTCAAGCGCGTGGAACTTAACCCGGGTGAATCACGAACCATTACTTTTGAATTACCATACAATACTCAGGCACTATGGTATTGGCATGAAGGCCGACGGAGGTTTGTCCTGCAAGAGGGTGTGTTGAAGCTGCTAATCGGCAGTTCATCCGCGGATATTCACCTGCGGGGTGAAATTGATCTGCGGCCGGACAACGACATGACGTTCGGCGGTCCAAAAACATTGTGTACAACCGCTTGTGCGGTTTCATAGTTTTTAAATATCGTCTGACGCACCGCCGACGGGGCGCGTGACACTGTACGCGGGGCATATTTCCATCGCGCAAGCTAACCACCGGAAAGGGGCCGCCGCTCTATAGTGTGTATCGTACCTGACCTAACGGCGCAATGTCTCACGCACCCTTATCAGCGGCTGTTAGAAGGGAATGCTCTGTATGGCTGCCACGTTAAAAAAGCAGCTCGCAGATACCTGGTGCGCTGGAACTAAAGCGTTTCTTCGGCGATATACGGCCGACGGTTCGCGGATATGCTTATGGTTTGGTGGCAAGGAGAACTGATACGATGACGGATTCGGCACAAGCGGTAGAAACAATTGATCATCGGCGTTTCCGTCTGCGCGGCTACCGCTGGGTAATTTGCGCTGCGCTGTTTATCATCGTGGCGTTCAATTACATAGACCGCTTTGTCCTTTCGGACCTTCAACCCACGCTGCATGTCCAACTGCACATCGGCGATATCGGCTATGGCCAGATCGTGGCCGCTTTTTCCGCGACCTTTGCGCTGGGCTACGCACTGTGCGGCTGGTTTATGGATAAAGTGGGTATACGCCGCGGATTTCTGATCACGGTTGTGATCTTCAGCGTTGCGGAGGCGGGCATGGCGCTGGCGGACAGTGTCACGGGCTTTATCATCGCCAACGCTTTACTGGGCTTGGCGCAGGCGGCGACATTTCCCGGTGCCATTAAGGCGGTCGGGCAGTGGTTCCCGAAAAAAGAACGGGCTATTGTGATTGGAATCGTTAACGGAGCAACCAGTGCCGGTGTCATCCTGGCTCCGATTCTTGTGACACTGAGTATTCCATGGTTTGGCTGGCGCGGGGCTTTTGTCGCGGCCGGAATACTGGGATTGTTCTGGGTGATCTGGTGGTACTTTCAATACCGTGATCCTTCGGTCGATCCGCGGGTATCGCAGGCCGAACGGGATTACATCGACAACAATAATATGCCGCCGACGGCTCATATCCGTTGGCTGTCACTGCTGAATTATAGGCAGTCGTGGGCGTATATCATTGCCGTCGCAATGACCGGGCCGATCTGGTGGTTTTATCTGGCGTGGATTCCCAATTTTTTCAATGAACAACACCATCTCAACATCAAGAGCATGGTGCTGCCTGTGCTGATTATCTACGGCATGGCGGATGCCGGCAGTGTTTTCGGAGGGTGGCTGTCTTCCTGGCTGCTGGCGGGCGGATGGAGCGCCAATGCCGCGCGAAAGACGGCGATGCTGGTTTGTGCATTGTTTGTGCTGCCGGTGTTTATCGCCGCCCGCTGTGACAATGTCTGGCTGGCCTCCCTGCTTTTGGGTATGGCGACGGGCGGCCACCAGGGATTTTCATCCAATATTTACGCCATGGCATGCGATACAATGCCGGGAAAAGTCATCGGCTCGCTGGTTGGGCTGGGAGGCCTGGTGGGGTCCGGACTTAGCACCTTTTCCGCGCTGGCGGTGGGGTGGATTTTGCACGTAACACATAACAGCTATGCCCTTCTGTTCGCTATCCCCAGTTTGGCGTATCTGGCAACCCTCCTGGTCATTCACCTTATCAATCCACGTTGGCGGGCAGCGCATGATGTTGCGGTCTCGACAGTGTAAAGCGAATTTCTGTCGTGGTGCTGGTGTGGCCGGAACACAACGGCAAAATATGCCTGATAATTCGGGCTTATTAGCGGCATCGGTGCGACAGGCCGACAGATCGCCGCGGCTCCCGGCCAGCGGCGATCAGCGGGTGCGTGACACTTTATGCGGAACGCTATTTTCATCAGCCAGCCAACCACCGTCCACGGCGCGCCGGGACGGTGGTTGGTCAACTGTTGCCAAGTGCTCGCCCCTTTTTTTCGCTTGCCGCTTAACGAGCCACGGAAACTGTCACAGGCCCCGACCAGATTACAATGATGTACTGAATTTGTTTTAATTGGGATGCGGGTTTATGCTAACGATTGTCCGATTTAGGATATAACGCATGATAAATATAGCGCTGGTCATTGACGCTATCGGAAGTTACGGCAGCGGCTTGTTGCGCGGAATCTCGCGCTTTGCTCACACCCATCCGGACTGGGCCGTGGAATATGAGCCATGGATGGAAGAAGAGTCACTTCCACGCTGGCTGGCGCGCGGCAAATTTCAAGGCGTACTGTGCCGCATCAGAAATCCGCGCCAATTCGCGGCACTCCGGCGCTTGCGCGTGCCGATTGTTGATTTGGGAAGCCTGGAACCGCCGCAGGGTATCGCCAATATTCACAGCGATCATGCGGCAATTGCGCAACTTGCCGCGGATCATCTGATCCAGTGCGGCCTGCATACCTTCGCCTATTGTGGTTTTGAATCTCAGCAGGCTTCCGAACGACGCGCCGAGGCCTTTCAAAAGTATATGGCCCCAAAAGGTTTTGATGTTCCGATGTTTATGGGTAAAAGCCGAAGAGATGTCGGGGCCAGGCGTGCGCCGGGTTGGAGGTCGAGTCTGGACTATGCCAATCTGCTGCCTTGGTTGAAAGGTCTTCCCAAACCGGTTGGGATCATGACGTGCAACGATATTTGTGGCCGACTTGTGTTGGCCGGCTGCCAACACGCCGGAATTCCCGTCCCCGATAAAATTGTGCTCGTGGGGGTGGATAATGACGAAGTGCTCTGTGAATTGGCGGTGCCGGCAATGACCAGCGTAGACCCGGCCGCGGACCGGATCGGCTTCGAGGCGGCGGAAATGCTGGATAACATCATTGCCGGTGTGAAGCGGCCTGTAATGTCACAGCTCGTGCCGCCGGCGGGAGTCGTTACCCGCACCTCCACAGATATGATTGCCGTGGCGGACCCGGTGGTGGGCAAGGCCTTGCGGTACATCCGTGAGTATACCGGTAACCGACTGACCGTTGAGAAGGTACTGGATCATCTGGCTAATGAAAACGTGCTGGTCTCACGGTGTACATTGGAGCGTCGGTTTGTGTCGGTCGTCGGGTTTTCACCCTACGAGGAAATCAATCGTGTGCGCCTTGGTCGTATAGAACGTCTCCTGCTCAATACGCGTTATCCATTGACGCGCATTGCCGAGCTGGCCGGATTTGGTGCGGAATCCCATTTGAATCGCTTCTTCAAAAGGTACCGTGGGCAGACTCCGGGAATCTTTCGGGCGCAGCGAACGTGATGAGGTCACGTATCCCGAAAAGCCTCGGCAAGGCCGATGCGCCACGCGGTCGGAGTTGCGGGCAGGTCCAATCGAAATGATAAAAAGTGGTACAGTATTTGATGAAAAGTGGCTCTTGCG